>JAEZIH010000080.1 GCA_023416055.1 Pseudomonadota bacterium
GGACGGCCGGTACCTCGTGCAGCGAACCGTCCTTCTTGCCGCGGCCGCGCGGGGTGCGCACCGCATCATAGACAAACGCTTCAGACATCTGAGTCTCCCTTGGTTTCCGGCGCCGGGCGCCTGGAGTGGATTCTTGCCGCGATCACAGGCTTCGCGAGATCAGGACCTTCATGATCTCGTTGGTGCCGCCGTAGATCCGCTGCACCCGGGCGTCCTTGTACAGCTGGGCGATCGGATATTCGGTCATGTAGCCGTAGCCGCCGTGCAGCTGCAGCATCTCGTCGATGGTCTCGCCCTGGATATCGGTGACCCAGTATTTCGCCATCGAGGCCGTGGCCGCATCCAGTTCGCCCTTCAGGTGGCGCTCGATGCAGTGGTCGACGAACACCTTCGCGACCGTCAGCTTCGTCTTCACCTCCGCCAGCTTGAACTGGGTGTTCTGGAAGTCGATCACCCGCTTGCCAAAGGCCTTGCGCTCCTTGACGTACGCCAGGGTGTGCTCGAGGCCCCGCTCGGCCGCCGCCACGCCCTGCACGGCGATGTTCAGCCGCTCCTGCGGCAGCTGCTGCATGAGCTGGATGAAGCCCTGGCCCTCGGTCCCGCCGATGACGTTCTCGACCGGGACCTTCACGTCATTGAAGAACAGCTCCGAGGTGTCGTTCGCCTCCATGCCGATCTTGTGCAGGTTGCGCCCCCGCTCGAAGCCTTCCGCTCCCTCAGTCTCGACCACGATCAGCGAGGTGCCCTTCGCCCCCTCGGCCGGGTCCGTCTTGGCCACGACGATGATGAAGTTGGCCAGCTGACCGTTGGTGATGAAGGTCTTGGAGCCGTTGACGACGTAGTAGTCGCCCTTGCGGATGGCCGAGGTCTTGACCCCCTGCAGGTCCGAGCCGGCGCCCGGCTCGGTCATGGCGATGGCTCCGACCAGCTCGCCCGACTGCAGCCTCGGCAGCCACCGGGCTTTCTGTTCGTCCGTGCCGTAGTGCCAGATATACGGCATCACGATCGCATTGTGCAGCGAGATGCCGAAGTGGTCCGCGCCCTTCCACCCCAGCTGACGCATCAGCACCACCTCGTGCCGGTAGTCCCCGCCCATGCCGCCGTCGGCCTCCGGCATGGACAGGCCCAGCAGCCCGGCCTCGCCGGCGCCGTTCCACAGCTGCCGCGGCACCGAACTGTCGGCGATCCACTGCGCCATCTTCTCGGGCGGCGCGTGCTCGTCGATCCACTTGGCGACGGAGTCGGAGAAGAGGGTGATGTCCTCTTCCTGCATGAAGGCGGGATCGGGGGCGTTGAGGACGTTCATCTCATGTCTCCTCCCCACTCCGTGGGGAGGGGGACCGCGAAGCGGTGGAGGGGCTGTTTCCACCGCACAACTGGATCGAGTCCGAGGCCGGCAGCCCCTCCGTCTCGTCGGCTCCGCCGCCGATCCACCTCCCCATTCGCTGCGCCAACAGGGAGGGACAGGTGGATCAGAACGCCTCCGCCGGCAGGGTCATCAGCACCTCGGCCCCGGTCTTCAATTTGGCCAGGTGCGCGCCGGCGTCGGGCAGCATGCGCTCGACGAAGTAGCGGCCGGTGGCGATCTTGTTGGCGTAGAACGGGTCGGTCGAACCGCCGTCGATGGCCTTCTGCGCCGCGACCGCCATCTGCGCCCACATGTAAGCCAGCGCCGTCAGACCGAAGATGTGCAGGTAGTCAGTCGAGGCCGCGCCGGCGTTATCCGGGTTCTGCATTCCGTTCTGCATCAGCCACATGGTGGCCTCCTGCAGCTTGGCCTTGGCGTCCGCCAGGCCGGAGACGAAGGCCTTGTTGGGGCCCTCGCCGCCATGCTCGGCCACGAAGGCGTCGATCTCGCCGAACCAGGTCATGATCGCCCGGCCGCCGTTGGCCGGCAGCTTGCGGCCCACCAGGTCCAGCGCCTGGATGCCGTTGGCGCCCTCGTAGATCATGGTGATGCGCGCGTCGCGCAGGTACTGCGAGGCCGGGAAGTGCTCGGTATAGCCCGAGCCGCCGTGCACCTGCATGGCCAGCGAGGCGGCGTGGAAGCCGCGGTCGGTCAGATAGGCCTTCAGCACCGGGGTGATCAGGCCCATGTAGTCGCGGGCCCTAGTGGCGGTCGCCTCGTCGTCCGACTTCTGCAGGTCGGCCTGCAGCGCGGTCCACAGGATGAAGGCCTGGCCGCCTTCGACGATGGCCTTGGCCTCCAGCAGCATGCGCCGCACGTCGGGATGGACGATGATCGGATCGGCCGGCCCCTCGGGGTTTTTCGGCCCGGTCAGCGAACGGCCCTGCAGGCGGTCGTTGGCGAACTCAGCCGCGGCCTGGTAGGCGGCCGTGCCGATGGCCAGCCCCTGCAGGCCAGTCCCGAGGCGGGCCTCGTTCATCATGACGAACATCGCCGCCATGCCCTTGTTCTCGGTCCCGACCAGCCAGCCCCTGGCGTTCTCGTAGGACATCACGCAGGTGGCGTTGCCGTGGATGCCCATCTTGTGCTCAAGGCCGGCGCACTGGACGCCCTCGTTGCGCTCGCCTACCGAGCCGTCCTCGTTGACGAAGAACTTCGGCACCACGAACAGGCTGATGCCCTTGATCCCCGCCGGGGCGCCCTCGATCCGGGCCAGCACCAGGTGGATGATGTTGTCGGTGAAGTCATGCTCGCCGGAGCTGATCCAGATCTTCTGGCCGGTGATGGAGTAGCTGCCGTCGCCGTTCGGGACTGCCTTGGTGCGGATCAGGCCCAGGTCGGTGCCGCACTGCGGCTCGGTCAGGTTCATCGTCCCGCCCCACTCGCCGGTGGCCAGCTTGGGCAGGTAGGTGGCCTTCTGCTCGTCCGAGCCGTTGGCGTGCAGCGCTTCGTAGCAGCCATGGGTCAGGCCCGGATACATCGAGAAGGCCGGCGAGGCGGCGGCCGTGAACTGGCCGAAGGCCATGCCCACGATGGCGGGCATGCCCTGGCCGCCGAAGTCGGGATCAGAGCTCAGGCCCGGCCAGCCGGCGGCGACCATCTGCTGGTAGGCTTCCTTCCAGCCGGTCGGTCCGGTGACCTTGCCGTTGTCGAATCTGCAGCCTTCCTGATCGCCGACGCGGTTCAGCGGAGCGATGACCTCCTCGGCGAATTTCGCGCCTTCCTCGAGGATCTGGCCGACCAGTTCCGAGGACACCTCGGCGAAGCCGGGCTGGTTGGTGTAGCGGTCGATCTCCAGCACTTCGTTGAGCACGAAGGTCAGGTCGCGGACGGGCGCCTTGTAGGCCATGGGACTACGCTCTCGCTTTGAAGGGCTGGTGGTGGTTGTCAGGGTTCAGACGCTCGCGAAGGAGCGAGGCGTATTCCTCGGCGCCGGGCAGCAGGTCGGGGCGGTGCTCGCCCAGCTTCTGCTCCATCCACTGGCAGGCCTCCTCGGCCGTCTGGATGGCGCCTTCGATGTCTTCCAGTTGCTGCTTCAGGGCCGCGATCTGGGCCCGGTGGCGACGCAGGGCCACCGCCATCTGGTGGGCATTGTGGTCCTTGCGGTCGTACAGATCCAGCATCTCCTGGATCTCCTGCAGCGAGAAGCCGATGCGGCGGCCGCGCAGGATCAGCTTCAGCCGCGCCCGGTCGCGGGCGTCATAGACGCGCGTCTGGCCCTTGCGGGCGGGGGTCAGCAGACCCTTGTCTTCATAGAAGCGCAGCGCGCGCGCGGTGGCCCCGAACTCGCGGCACAACTGGCGGATCGAATAGGTGCGATGTTCGTCGGCGGCGGCCATGCGGCCAGATAAGCCGAACTTTACGCGGACGTAAAGGGAAGCTTTCCGCGCGACCGCTTCAGCGGACTTCCCTCGCCCGCAGCCAAAGCACGGGCGCGGTGATCGAGATCAGGACAAGGTTGGTCAACGCCAGCCCGAGCTCGAGGCCGAAGACGTGGACACCCAGCATCACGGCCTCCAGCGCCAGCAGACCCGCGGCGGCAGTCACGAGCAGCGGACGACCGACCTTCCACGAAATCAGGGGGGCCAGCAGCAGGATGGCCAGGACGATTTCCGCCACGCCCAGACCGCGGACCATCGTCTCCGGCGCGAACGCCGGCCAGTGCATCAGCTCGACCAGGTTGGTCATCGACTCGGACAACTTGGCGTAACCGGCCGCGATGAAGAACATCGCTAGCCACCCCTGCAGCGTCCACAGGGTGAGGTTGCGGTAGCTCGCGTTCAACCGCGCGCGGGCGGAGGTGAGGGCCTGAGAAGTCATTTGTTCGACGCCCGGGGAGAGGCGCTCTTCTTGATTTGTAACAGTTGCGATGTCGGATCGGTCCCCTTGGTCCGCAAGGGGGGAGCCGGAGCCGTAACCATCCGTGACCGACTACTGCCCGCGCCCAACGGCCAAAGCGTGACCGTATTCATACATCGTTGTAATGCGACCCGCGTTGTGGCGAGCTCGAGCGGGGAGCGGTGGCAAGCCCGTCCGGACGGCGCCGGTTGTTCATCGGCCCCCGACTGTCTACCGCCTCCCTGCTGCCAGCCTCATGTCAGCAAGGATAACAGACTCCAGGCCTCGCGGGCCTTCGCCAGCCGATCCAGCTTGGCCTCGAAGGCCCCCCAGTCGTCACCGGCGTCGATGGAGGCCCAGATCGCCTCGACCTCGTCGATCAGCATCTCCTCCGGTTCGGCTGCGCCGAACATCGGATGCTCCAGCCGCTCCGGCCGATCCGGCTCATGCTCGAACAGGGCGAAGCGGAAGGCGTCAAAGGCCTCGCCCTGGTACAGTTTCGCTCTCGGCCCGGCCAGCGCCCGCGCGGACGACGCGAAGCCGCCGAACCAGTCGAAGAACAGCGGCTCCCAGCGCAGCCCCTCGCCGCCCTCGCGCAGGAGGGCCAGGGTCGTGTCCAGCAGCCGCTGGTCCGCCGCCTCGCTGAGGCTTCGCACGCCCAGCCTCGCCAGGAAGGCCGTTCTGAGTTCGCGGATGTAGGCCGGCCCGAAGCCGTTCAGGGCGTCGGTCAGCGGACCGGCGTCGGCGACCAGCTTCAGCGCCCCGCCCAGTTGCGTCAGGGCCCAGAACACCGCCTCCGGCTGCCGCGCGAAGGCGTAGAGGCCGAACTGATCGAAGTAGGCCGCTGTGAACCCCGGCTCGTAGTGCGGCAGGAATCGCCAGGGCCCGTAGTCGAAGCTCTCGCCCGTGACGTTCAGATTGTCGGTGTTCAACACCCCGTGGACGAAGCCGGCCGCCACCCACCGCGCCGCCAGACGCGCCGAGGCCTCGACCACGGCCTGAAGGAAGTTGGGCGCGTCCCCCGCCGCGACCTGCGGGTGGTAGAGAGCGCGCGCATGCTCGACCAGCGCTTCGATCATGTCCGGCCGGCGGATGTAGGCCGCCCTTTGGAAAGTCCCGAAGCGGATGTGGCTGTGCGACAGTCGCACGAGCACCGCCGAGCGGGTGGGGGAGGGCTCGTCGCCACGCTCCAGCGCTTCGCCGGTCTCGATCAGGGAAAAGGCGCGGCTGGTGGGAACGCCCAGGGTCTCCAGCATTTCGGCGGCCAGCACCTCGCGGACCCCGCCCTTCAGCGTCAGCCGCCCGTCGCCACCGCGCGACCACGGCGTCTGGCCCGAGCCCTTGGAGCCGAGGTCCAGCAGCCGCCCGTCGTCGGCGCGCAGCTGCGCCGCCAGGAAGCCGCGGCCGTCGCCGAGATCGGGATTGTAGGTGCGGAACTGGTGCCCGTGATAGCGCATGGCCACCGGCCCCGGCTGGCCCGGCAGCGGCTCGAACCGTCCGAAATGGGCGACCCATTCCGCGTCGCTCAACGTCTCCAGTCCGACGCTCGCCGCGGCCCGGTCATTGCGGAAGCGCAGGCGCGTTTCGGGAAAGTCCGCCGCCTGGACGGCGTCGCCATACTCCTCGCCGAGATCGAAGAAGCGGGGCTCGGGACGGTAGGCGGGGGAAGGGGGCATCGTCTCCAGATGCGACGTCGCTGCGCCCGGAGCAACCATGGCCGCTCCGATAAGCCTTGAACCCGGGGCTCGTCTCCGTATTTTCCCCCGCAGAGATCAGGCCGGCATGCCCGGCCAGGCCGGCGCCCTGGGGGCGAACCCGGTCCGGCGTCCGTCGATAACCTGGCGCCACGACCGTCCAACCGATCGCTCGGAGGCCGCCGTGGCGCGCAAGATCACTCTCGACTTCCTCAAGACCGAGGCCGCCTCGGGCGTCGTGCTGGGGCTCGCGGCCCTCGCCGCACTGGTTGTGGCCAACTCGCCCCTGTCGCCGGCGTACTACGCCTGGCTGAAAAGCGAGCACGTCCTGCAGGTCGGCCCGCTGCTGCTGGAGCTGTCGATCTCCGAATGGATCAAGGAAGGCCTGATGGCGGTCTTCTTCCTGGTCGTCGGTCTGGAGATCAAATACGAAATCCTGCGCGGTGAGCTCAGCGATCCGAAAAAGCTGGCCACGCCCGTGCTGGCGGCGTTGGGGGGCATGGCGGCCCCCGCGCTCGTCTACCTCGCCGTCTCCGGCCTGCTCGGCGGTCCGCACGGGGGATGGCCGATTCCCCTCGCCACCGACATCGCCTTCGCCTTGGCCGTCTTCGCCGTCGTCGCCCGCAGCCTGCCCGGATCTCTGCGCATCTTCCTTCTGACCCTGGCCATCGTCGACGATCTCGGGGCCATCGCCCTGATCGCCGTGCTGTTCTCCAGCGAAGTGGCGTTGCTCCCGCTTCTCTGGATCGTGGGCCTCCTGCTGGTAGGCGGCGTGCTGGCGCGGATCCGCAAGGTTCCCGCCCCCTTCTGGGTCCTTGGCTTCGGCCTCGTCTGGTACCTGACCGTTCTCGCGGGCCTGTCCACCTCCCTGACCGCGGTCGCCTTTGCCGCCATCGTCCCGGTCAAGAGCCGGCGAAGCGACGGCCAGAGCCCGCTCAGGGAGGCGATGCACGACCTCCACCCCTACGTCGCCTTCCTGGTCCTGCCGTTGTTCGCCTTCGCCAAGGCGGGCGTCAGCTTCGGCGGCTTGTCGCTCGAGCAGGCCTTCGCCCCGCTGGTCGTGGGCATCGCCCTTGGCCTGTTCATCGGCAAGCAGATCGGCGTGTTCGGCGCGGCCTGGTTGGCCTCAGCCCTGAAGATCGGCCGTCGGCCGGGCGGCGCGACCTGGTTCGAGCTCTACGGCGTCAGCCTGCTGTGCGGCGTCGGCTTCACCATGAGCCTGTTCATCGGCGTCCTCGCCTTCCCGGGCGCTGTCGACTCGCCGCAGCAGATCGAGGTTAAGCTGGGGGTCCTCGGCGGCTCCCTGCTCTCGGCGATGGCCGGGGCGATCGTCCTGGGCGTTGCTGGCCGACGGCGCAAGGAATTGGCCGGACAAGGGCCGGATACTCACCAATAGCGGGTGAATATTGACCTAACGTCATCGATTTCTGTCGCTTTTGCGTCACAGTCCGGGTCGGCCCACGGCTGAAATGCGGCGCGACTCCACCCCGATGCTTGTCGGGGAGTCCGGCTTGGCTTACCCCGGAAGCTGGAGTTTCCGCGCTCCGCAAGAAGAGCGCGGCAAGGGATCAGGAAACGCCGCGGGCGCCCCGGATCATTCGGGAGCCCCCGGCCATGTCGGGGAGCGACCATGCGCCTTACCAACCTTCTTCGCACTTCCGTGTCGGCGGCCGTCGTAGGCGCTGTCGCCTTCGGCTTCGCCGGCGCCGCTTCGGCCCAGGACGGCCAGGACCGCGCGACCACCATCGACGACATCATCGTCACGGCGCAGAAGCGTGAGCAGAACCTGCAGGACGTGCCGATCGTGGTCACGAGCCTGTCGCAGGAGGCGCTCGAGGACGCCGGCGTCCGCGACATCAAGGACCTGCAGATCCTCACCCCCGGCATGACCGTGACTTCGACCTCGTCCGAGGCCTCGACCACGGCCCGTATCCGCGGCGTCGGCACCGTCGGCGACAACCCCGGTCTCGAGAGCTCGGTCGGCGTGGTCATCGACGGCGTCTACCGTTCGCGCAACTCGGTCGGCTTCGGCGACCTGGGCGAACTGCAGCGCATCGAGGTGCTGAAGGGCCCGCAGGGCACCCTGTTCGGCAAGAACACCTCGGCCGGCGTCATCAACATCATCACCGAGGCGCCGTCGTTCACGCCGGGCTACAACGCCGAACTGACCATCGGCAACTATGGCGCCATCGGCGTCTCCGGTTCGGTCACCGGCCCGATCACTGACACCCTGGCCATGCGTCTCTACGCCGGTCGCCGCCTGCGCGACGGCTTCATGGAGATCGACACCGGTGACGGCCCGCGTGCGGAGACGGATGACAACAACCAGGACTTCGGCACCGTCCGGGGCCAGCTGCTGTGGCTGCCGAACGACAACACTTCGGTCCGCTTCATCGCTGACTACTCGGCGCGCGACGAATACTGCTGCATCGGCACCCAGATCCGCACCGGCCAGACCTATCCGTTCGTCGACATGCTCTCGAACGGTCCGGGCCAGCGTCCGCCGGCCCCCGGCTTCGGCATGCAGCCGTTCGAACGCATCGGCTACGCCAACCGCTCCAGCGGCCAGGAAGTCGAAGACAAGGGCTGGTCGGTCGAAGCCAACTTCGACCTGCCGTCCTTCCTCGGCGGTTCGACCCTGACCTCGGTCTCGTCGTGGCGGAAGTGGTCGTCCAGCCTCGGCCATGAGATCGACTACACCGGCGCCGACATCGCCTACCGCGAACAGGACGGCGGCTTCGGCTTCATCGTCGAGAACGCCACCCAGGAGTTCCGCCTCGCCGGCTCGAACGACACCCTCGACTGGCTGGTCGGCGCCTTCATCACCCAGGAAGACATCAACCGCACCGACAGCTGGTACTTCGGGGCCGACTACACGCCCTTCCTGTCCCTGCTCCTCAGCGCGCGTCTGAACGGCGTGAACCCGGCGCTGCCGATCAGCCCGAGCACCATCGGCTGCTACACCGCGGCTGGCCAGACCGCGCTTGGCTTTGGCACTTGCCTCGGCACGGGCGGCGCGGTCGGCGGCGGCGGCCCCGGCTTCATCGTCGGCCAGGGCTTTGCGGACGAGTATGATCAGGGATCGACCTCGTTCGCCCTGTTCACCAACAACACTTGGCGCGTCACCGACGCCTTCGACCTGACTCTCGGCCTGCGCTACACCATGGACGAGAAGACGCTGCGCGGCACCCAGACCAACACCGGCGGCAACGGCGCCACCTGCGCCGCGGCGCTCGGCAACGCCGGCGCCATCGGCGCTGTGCTCGGCGCGGGCAACGCCTCCACGATCCTCGGCAACTTCTGTCTGCCGTGGGCCAACGTGGCCTTCAACAATCGCAGCGTGAACGAGAAGTTCGACGACAGCGAACTCAGCGGCACGATCAAGGCGTCCTACCGCCTGAACCCGTCGGTCCTGACCTATGTGTCGTACGCCCGCGGCTACAAGAGCTTCGGCTACAACCTCGACCGCGTGCAAAACGGGATCACCCCGGCCGCCTCGACCCTGTTCCCGTCGGAAGTCGTGGACAGCTACGAAGCCGGTGTGAAGAGCACTCTGCTCGACCGCACCCTGCTGCTCAACGCGACCTATTTCGACCAGACCTTCCACGACTTCCAGCTCAACACCTTCCTCGGCACCGCCTTCGTGGTTGAGTCGATCCCCGAGCTGACTTCGCGCGGGATCGACGCCGACTTCCTGTGGTTCAGCCCGATTGAGGGCCTGAGCTTCCAGGGCGGTCTGACCTGGACCAAGGCCGAGTACGGCGACTTCACCGCCGCCGACCTGGCCAATCCGCTCAACTTCCCGCAGCTCTCCCTGCTGCCGGGCGCCACGGCTTCGTTTGCGCCGGAATGGTCGGGCACCCTGGCGATCAACTTCGACCGCAACATCGGCGACGACCTGCGCACGGGCTTCAGCCTCGCCGCCAAGTACATGTCGGACTACAACACCGGCTCGGACCTGATCCCGTACAAGCAGCAGGATGCGTTCACTACCCTCAACGCCCGCTTCCTGGTGGGCAGCGCGGACGAACGCTGGACCGGCGAGTTCTGGATCCAGAACCTGACCGACGAGGAGTACATCCAGGTGGCGTACAATGCGCCGCTGCAGGGCTCGTCGTTCCAGTCTACGGTCCAGCCGAACGGGACCTACTATAACCAGGCGCTGGACACCCAGACCTACAACGCCTTCCTGGGCGCCCCGCGCACCTACGGCGCGACCCTGCGCATCAGGTACTGATCGGCCACGCCGGAAGGCGGACCAGGAGGCCGGCCGGGGGCGACCCCGGCCGGCTTTTTGTTGTTTGGGCAAGAGCGACGGCTGTCAGTGTCGCCCTGTCGAGTGAAGGCCGCGTGGTCCGGCGCGGCCGGGACGCCGCAGCTGTATCCGCCCAAGGCCGCGCTGCCGAATTTCGTAACCAGTACGCGGCCCTGGCTGGCGCGGCGGCGTACTGCCGCTCGCTCGCGTCCGGCGGCGCCAAAGCGCAGGCAGTCTGCAACAGGCGGCCGTATGGGACGGGCAGGGTGCCGGTGCATTCTCCGACGGGCGCGCCAGCCTTGCGTCACGCCGACCCGGGTCGACCCGGGAGCTGACCATTCCCCAAAAACAAAGGCCCCCGCCGCGGCGCGGCAGGGGCCTGAACAGCGATGAGCGTGCGGTCAGTCGCTTTCGCTGTCATCATCGGTGGCGGCGACGATGCCCGCGACGAGGATGGCGGCCCCGACCAGCAGGACCGGCAGGGGAACGCCGGCGAATTCCCGGGCGTCATCGGCAGACGCGCCGATGCGGTCGCCCACGCGCGCGGCGGCCGTTCCGTTGGCCGCGGCGGCCTGACCGGCCACAAGCAGCAGTCCCGCCGTAACGGCGGCGATGGTCTTCTTCACAGGGGAGCTCCCGGATTCGTTCAAGACAGCCTTGACCATACAACTTGACAGCGTGCAAGTCCCGGTTGCGAAGGGAGTGTGGTTCACGCAAATGGCAACCGTGACCCGCAGGCCACGGTTGCATGACGGGGCACGTCACGGTCGAAGGCGGCGCGACCCTACTCCGGACTCGCCGGAGCGGTCCGGCCGGGCGTGTGCCGCTGACCCTCGAACATCTTGCCCAGACGCCGGGAGAAGAAGCCGGCGACATCATCGACAATGGTGAAGATGGCCGGAATGAACAGCAGCGACAGGAAGGTCGAAGTGATCAGCCCGCCGATCACCGCGATGGCCATCGGTTGCCGGAAGGCCACGTCGGCTCCGAGGCCAACGGCGATCGGCAACATGCCGGCGCCCATCGCCACGGTGGTCATCAGAATGGGTCGGGCGCGCTTGTGGGCCGCGTCCAGAAGGGCCTCGTGCCGCGTCATGCCCTCCCTGCGGGCCATGATCACGTAGTCGACAAGCAGGATCGAGTTCTTGGCGGCGATGCCCATCAGCATCAGCACCCCGATGAGGGAGGAGATCGAGAAGCTCGACCCCATCAGCAACAGGCCGACGAAGGCCCCGCCGATGGCCAGCGGCAGCGCCGCCATGATGGTGATCGGATAGGCGAAGCTTTTGAACAGCAGCACCAGCACGGCGTACATCAGCAGCAGGCCCGAGCCGAAGGCGATGGCGAAGCCGCTGATCATTTCCGCCAGGAACTCGGTGTCGCCGGACGGCACCTCGCGCACTCCCTCCGGCAGGTTCTTCACCGGCTCCAGCGCGCGGACCCGCTGGGCCGCCTCGCCGACGGTGATGCCCTCGAGCTCGGCGGTGATGGTGGCCACGCGCGAGCGGTCGCGGCGGGTGATTTCTGACGGGCCGGCGCCGAAAGTGATGTCGGCCACGGCGCTCAGCGGCACGGAGGCCCCCGTGGAGGTCGGCACCCGCAGGTTCTCGACCACCGACAGGTCCTGACGCGCCTGTTCGCTCAGCATCAGCCGGATCGGGATTTGGCGGTCGCCGAGATTGTACTTGGGCAGGTTCTGGTCGACGTCCCCCAGCGTGGCCACCCGCACGGTCTGCGAGATGGCGCCGGTGGAGACGCCCATCAGGGCGGCCTGGTCCGGCTTGGGCGTGATCAGAATCTCCGGCCGCGCAATGGAGGCCGTGTTGACCACATTGGCGAGACCCGGAACGTTCCGCATCTCCGCCTCGACGGCCCTTGTGGCCGTCTCCAGAGCCGGTCCGTTGTCGCTCAGCAGGGAAAGGCTGAAGCGGGTGCCGTCCCCGGGGCCGCCTCCGCCGCCGCCGGCTCCGATGCGGGCGCCGGGTACGTCGCGGAACTGGTCGACCATGGTCCGCACGAACGCCTGCTGGCTCAGTCGCCGGTCGCCCTTGTCGACCAGATCGGCGACCACCGTAGCCTTGGCCACGTCGATCGAGCCGTAGACCGACTCCACTTCTGGCCGCTGGGACAGCACCTCGGTCATCTGCGCGACGATGGCGTCTGTCTCCTGCAGCGTCGCGCCTGGCGGCAGCTCGACGCTGAACGAGGCGCGGCCCTGGTCCCCCGCCGGGAAGGGCTCCGCCGGCACCTGCATGCCGAGGAAGATCGAACCGATGAAGATGGCGACGCCGCCGCCCAGCACGAACCACCGATGGCGCAGCGAAACCTTCAGGGCGCGCAGATAGGGCCCCATCCAGAACGGATCGGCGTCGTGGTGCTTGTCCGAGTGCTTCAGCAGATAGGCGCCCATCAGCGGCGTCAGCATCCGCGCCACGACCAGCGAGAAGAACACGGCCACACATGCCGAAAGGGCGAAGGCGATGAAGAACTGGCCGATGATGCCCGGCATGAAGCCGACCGGCGCGAACACGGCGATGATGGTCGAGGTCGTCGCCACCACCGCCAGGCCGATCTCGTCGGCCGCCTCGATGGCGGCGTCATACGGCGACTTCCCGCCCCGCATGTGCCGCACGATGTTCTCGATCTCGACGATGGCGTCGTCGACGAGGATGCCGATTGTCAGGGACAGCGCGAGCAGGGTCACCCCGTTCAGCGACTGCCCTGTCGCCGACAGCACCGCGAATGTCGGTATCAGCGACAGGGGCAGGGCGACAGCGGCGATGATCGTGGCCCGGATATCGCGCAGGAAGACGAACACCACCAGCACCGCCAGAGCCGCCCCGAGCAGCAGCGCCTCGATCGAGGCGAGGTAGCTTTCCTCGATGTATTCGACGTTGGCGGTGATCTGCTCGATCTCCAGCTCCGGATGAGCCTTGTCCATCTGGGCAACGACCTCGCGCACGCGATCCGCGACCTTCACCTCGCTGGCCTCGCGCGAACGCAGCATGTTGAAGGTCACGACCTGCTGGCCGTTGTGCCTCGCCATGGCGCGCGGCTCGGTCCACGCGTCCTCGACCCGGCCAAGATCGGCCAGCCGCACGCTGCCGCCGCCGGACAGGGGGATGCGGGTCTCGCGCAGCTCTTCAAGCGAGCCTGCCGCGCCAGGGATGCGGATGGCCCGCTCCGAGCCGCCTACGGTCACCCGTCCGCCGGGCAGGTCGCTGTTGGCGGAGACAAGGGCCTGGCTGACCTGAGCCGCCGTGACGCCGAGGGCGGCCAGTCGGTCCGGATCGATCTCGACGCGGATCTCGCGGTCGACGCCGCCCTGGCGGTTGACCTCTCCCACGCCCGGGATGGCGAGCAGGGCGCGGCTGACGTCGTTGTCGACGAACCAGCTCAGTTGCTCCGGGCTCATCGACGGAGAGCGCACCACATAGGTGATCAGACTGTCGCCGGTGATGTCGATGCGCTGGACCGTCGGTTCCTGCATGTCCTGGGGCAGGTCGCCGCGCAGCCCGGCCATTGCGTTGCGCACGTCGTTGGTGGCGCGCTCGACGTCGGTGCCCAGCTCGAACTCGATGATGGTGGTCGAATAGCCGTCGCTGACCGTCGAATCCATGTGGCGCACGCCGCCGAGACCCGAGATCGCATCCTCGATAAGACGCGTCACCTGCGTCTCAAGCTCGCTCGGCGCGGCGCCAGGGCGCCCGGCGCCGACGTAGATCAGCGGAAACTCAACATCCGGATTGTTGTTGATCCGCATCGAGTTGAACCCGACGACCCCGGCGATCGTCAGCACCAGGAACAGCAGGATGACCGGAATCGGATTCCGGATGGACCAGGCGGAAATCTGGTTCATCGGGCGGCCTGGTTCGATCTGGCGGCGGGAGCGGCGGTGCCCGCCGGAGCCGCGGCGGCCACGCGGACGCGGTCGCCCTCACCCAGGAAGCCGGCCCCCTGGACGATCACCCGCGCGCCAGCCTGCAGGCCGTCGACGGCGGTCCACTCGGTCGATCGCGACTGGATCGTCACCGGGCGGAAGCGGGCCCGGCTCTGGCTGTCGAGGATGTAAACGCCCGGCTTGTTCTCGCGATAAAGCACCGCCGCTGTCGGGACGGTGACCGAGGGGTTGGCCCCCGCATCGATGCGGGCGCGGGCGAACATGCCGGGGCGGAACCCGCTGCCTGCCGCCAGTGAGATGCGCGCCACGCCCAGCCGGGTCTGCGGATCCACCTCCGGCGTCACGATGCGCACGGTACCGGTCGTTTCGCCGACCTGGTCGGAGGCGACCGAGGCGCTCTGGCCCGACCGGACGAGGCCCAGATCGGACTCCGGCACCTGGGCGTCCAGCTCCAGCCGGCCGTCGCGCACGATGCGGAACAGCTCCGTTCCCGGCGAGACGATCTGGCCCCGCGTCACGCTGCGGCTGATCACCAGCCCCGACACGGGTGCGCGGATGGTCGCCTGCGACAGCCGCGTCTGGGTCTCGGCCAGCGCGGCCCGGGCCGCGGACAGATTGGCCTGAGACGAGCGCTGGTTCGCCAAGGCCGTATCCAGCGAGGCTTGGCTCAGGAAGCCGCGTTCCTTCAGTTCCTCGGCCCGCGCCAGCGCTGCATCGTCCCGCGCCGCGTTCGCCTCGGCGGTCTGCACCGCCGCCTGCTGCTGGCGCAACTGGGCCTTCAGCAGGGCGTCGTTCAGCTGCACCAGCGGGGCGCCTTGCTGCACATAGCGCCCTTCGTCGACATAGACGGCGGTGGCGGTCAGACCGCCGGTCTCGGCGCCCACGGGCACCTCTTCCCAGGCTGAAATCGTGCCCGAGGCGGTGATGGCCCGCGGCAGGTTGCGCAATGTCGCCGCCTGCACCGTAACGGTCTGACTGCTGCCCGCGCCGGCCTTGGCCTTGGTTTCCGCCTCCCTGGCCTTCTCCTCGCCGCCGCACGCCGCCAGGCTGACGCCCAGCGCCATGGCGGCCGCGAGGCTCCCGGTCCAGGTCGAACGAATCTTGATCGCCACTTGGTGCATCCCCTTGCCGGCCGGCGCGGGGAGGCGCCTGGGGCCGTTTTCCGAGCCCTCCGGTCGGGCCCCTTAGTCAACCGTTGTTGATAACGCTCCTCGCGGTCATTCTCAAACGCGAAAGCGACGCCTTACGGCGAAGTAATCGGTAACGAAATCGGTGACGGACGGGTCGGTTCCGGCCACGCCGCGTTGGCGACACGCGCCCGCCGTGCTAGGCGCGCGGCCATGGCAAGTGCTCCTGTTGAACGCATTCGAAATTTCAGTGTGGTGGCCCACATTGATCATGGGAAGTCGACGCTGTCGGACCGGCTGATCCAGTTCACCGGGGGGCTGACGGCGCGCGAGATGCGCGAGCAGGTGCTCGACAACATGGAGATCGAGCAGGAGCGCGGCATCACCATCAAGGCGCAGACCGTGCGCCTGAAGTACAAGGCGAAGGACGGCCTCGAGTACATCCTCAACCTGATGGACACGCCGGGCCACGTCGACTTCGCCTACGAGGTCAGCCGCTCCCTGGCCGCCTGCGAGGGCTCGCTGCTGGTGGTCGACGCGTCGCAGGGCGTGGAGGCCCAGACCCTGGCCAATGTCTACCAGGCCATCGACAACAACCACGAGATCGTCCCGGTCCTCAACAAGATCGACCTGCTCGCCGCCGAGCCCGAGCGGGTCAAGGCCCAGATCGAGGAGGTCATCGGCCTCGACGCCTCCGACGCCGTGCTCTGCTCGGCCAAGTCCGGCCTCGGCATCGAGGACGTGCTGGAGGCCATCGTCACCCGCCTGCCGGCCCCGAAGGGCGACGCCGACGCCCCGCTGAAGGCCATGCTGGTCGACGCCTGGTACGACCCCTACCTGGGCGTGGTCCTGCTGGTCCGCGTCTTCGACGGCGTCCTCAAGGCCGGCCAGCGGGTGAAGTTCATGCAGAACGGCTCGACCCACCTCGTCGACCGCGTCGGCGTCTTCCTGCCCAAGAACACCCCGGTCGAGAGCCTCGGCCCGGGCGAGGTCGGCTTCATCACCGCCCAGATCAAGGAGGTCGCCCACGCCGCCGTCGGCGACACCATCACCGACGAGAAACGCCCCACCGCAGAGCCGCTGAAGGGCTTCAAGGAGGTCCAGTCGGTGGTCTTCTGCGGCCTGTTCCCGGTCGACGCCGCCGACTTCGAGGACCTGCGCGCCGCCATCGCCCGCCTGCGCCTGAACGACGCCTCCTTCACCTACGAGATGGAATCCAGCGCCGCCCTGGGCTTCGGCTTCCGCTGCGGCTTCCTCGGCCTGCTGCACCTCGAGATCATCCAGGAGCGCCTCAGCCGCGAGTTCAACCTCGACCTGATCGCCACCGCCCCCTCGGTGGTCTACAAGATCCACCAGCGCGACGGCTCGGTCATCGACCTGCACAACCCGGCCGACCTGCCCGACGTGATGCAGATCCTCGAGATCCGCGAACCCTGGATCAAGGCCACCATACTGACGCCCGAGGAATACCTCGGCGGCGTCATCAAGCTGTGCCAGGACCGCCGCGGCGAGCAGAAGGAGCTGACCTGGGTCGGCACGCGCGCCATGGTCGTCTACGACCTGCCGCTGAACGAGGTCGTCTTCGACTTCTACGACCGGCTGAAGTCGATCTCGAAGGGCTACGCCTCCTTCGACTACGAACTGGCCGACTACCGCCCCGGCGACCTGGTCAAGATGAACATCCTGGTCAACGCCGAGCCGGTCGACGCCCTGTCCATGCTGGTCCACCGCAGCCGCGCCGAGACCCGCGGCCGCGGCATGGTCGAGAAGATGAAGGAGCTGATCCCGCCCCACCTCTTCCAGATCCCCATCCAGGCCGCCATCGGCGGCAAGATCATCGCCCGCGAGACGGT
>JAEZIH010000225.1 GCA_023416055.1 Pseudomonadota bacterium
ATCGTCATCCAGCAGAAGACCGGAAGGCCGGTGCCGTTCGAGATCACGGAGCCGGCGCGCGATGCGATCGCGAATTGGCTGAAGCTCCGCGGCGAGCGCGAAGATGACTGGTTGTTCCCGAGCCGCAGCCGGCCTGGTCAGCACATCGGCACCCGACAGTATGCGCGGCCGGTCGATCTGTGGGTTCGGATGATCGATCTGGAACCGCAGGGCTACGGGACCCACAGCCTCAGGCGCACGAAGGTGTCGCTCGTCTACAAGAAGACGGGCAACCTCCGCGCCTGTCAGCTCCTGCTCGGCCACAGGAAGCTGGAGAGCACCGTCAGATACCTCGGAATCGAGGTGGACGACGCTCTGGAGATGTCAGAACAGATCGATCTGTGAGGCACGACCGGGCCTGAAAGCCGGCCCGGTCATTCTCGCCTAGACTGCGTCGCGGACGTCGTCCAAGGCCAGCGCCGGGGTCGCCAAGGGGGTCAGGGGCGTGCCCTGCCCAGCGCGACAAGAAGGCAGCCGACGAAATTTTGGTCGAGCCCCTCGAGCCGCACAAGCCTGATCATGGCGGAGGTTGGATTTCAATCCGACGGAGCCACGATCGTGAGCACCAGGGGCAGAGAGGCCGTCCCCTGCATGAGGACGCCTGTCAGCGTTTGGCCATCGGCCGAAAGGCGGCCCTCGAACCGGCCACCGATGCGCGGAACGCTTATACGCACGGAGCCTGAGTCCAGAATCGCCAGTTCCGCCGGAATGTCGAAACCACCCTGATCCGGGCTGTCAGTCGTGACGGCGCCATCCGGGTGGACATGAAAAACGATACGGATCGATTGGCCGCCGAACGACAGCAGACCCTCCCACGATCCCGCGAAGTCCGACGCAGTCAGCTGGGCTGCGGGAGAGGCGGTGCAGGCGGCGACGAGCGCCGCGGCGGTGGTCATGTGCATGAACGGCTCCTGAGAGTTCTTGCGCCGGAGGACGCCGAACGGGGCTAGACGAGGCCGCCGCCGCAGGCGCGTGAATTGGCCATCAAACGCGAGCCTTCCGCCCGTCAGACGCGATTTCACGACGTTTTCACGCCGGCAGATACGGGGGTTTGACGCCCGGCCTTCATGAGCCCGCCTCCATTTTGACGCGAGAGAGGCCGGCGCCGCCGGACAAGCCATGAGAGCCAAGAAACGATTGCTTTGCGCTTCCGCCCTGTGCGGCAGCCTGTTCGCCATCAGCCAGCCCGCCTGGGCCGACTGCACCACCCAGGAAGACGCGGTCCGGTGCAAGGGCGTGGTGACCGGCGGCGTAAGCCTGCCAGCCGGCACCCAATCCCTTACGAACCTGGGCACAATCCTGGGGACGGCTGATGCGCCCGCCGTCCGCGGCGACGCCGTCGAGATCACCAACACCGCCGACGGCGTTATCGGCGACGCAGATGCGCCCGGCATCGCCGTTTCCGGCAACGACAATGTCATCGTCAACGCGGGCAGCATCTACGGCGATATCGTCGGCGGCGGCCAGGTGTGGAACGGGATGACTACAGATCACATGCCCGTCTTCGGCCCGGGTCGCCTCGATGGCGACATCCTGTTCGGCGACGGCGACGACCTGGTGGCCAACGCCGGCCTCATCAACGGCGACATCTCGCTGGGCCTCGGCTTCGACACGCTGATCAACCACTCGGCGGGCGTCATCAACGGCACGATCGACCTGGGCTCTGCCGAGGACGGCGAAGGCCAGCCGCCGGCCGGTGAAGGGCGTCCCGCCAACACCCTGTCCAACGGCGGCGTCATCAACGGCGACATCCTCGGCGGCGAGGGGAACGACGAGATCGACCACTGGGGCGCCATCAACGGCGATATCGACCTGAAGGGAGGCGACGACGTGCTGATCGTCTCCGGTTCGATCGACGGCAATGTCCTCCTGGGCGGCGGCGATGACCTGGTGATCATCCATGACCGTCCGTTCCTCGGCGATGAGCGCCGGGTCGACGCAGAAGGCGGCAACGAGGACCACCTGGTCTTCAGCGGCGACAACGGTACGTGGAAGGCCGGACAGTTTGGCAATTTCGAGCGCCTGACCAAGACCGGCGGCGGCCGGGCGGTGCTCACGGACACCTGGTGGGGCTTCGCCGAGGTCGAGGTCTGGGACGGGATTCTCGAGACGGCGGCCGGTCCCGATGACGGTCTTGGCGGTACTTTGACGGCCTCGGGCCCCGGCATCTACCTGCTGAACGGCGTCCACTACGGCGACATCTGGCTGAAGGAAGGCGGGGTCCTCGCCGGCAACGGCCGCAACGATCCCATGGGGCTCGGCGAGGTGCACGTCTACAACGAGTCCGGCGTGGTTTCGCCGGGCGAGGACGGCATCGGCACGCTGACGTTCAGCAACGACTATCACCAGGGCGCCCTCGGTCGCCTTGATATTGAGCTGGGGGCGCCGGGCGTGTCCGACCTGCTGATCGTCGGCGGGACGGCGTATCTGGACGGCGCAGTGCGCTTCATTCCGCTCGATCTGGCCGACACCGGCCCGTATGTCTTCATGCACTACAACGCTGTCACGGGTCAGTTCGCGGCCATCGAAGGCTCCCCGGGCGCGCCAGGCCTGTTCTACACCTACAATGTCGCCTACCAGGCCAACCAGGCGGTGGTGAACGTGGTCAAGACCGGGACGCCGGACGATCCGGAAGAGCCCGAGCCCCCGGCGGCCTGCACGCCCTCGCCCGCTCCCTCAGGCGCGACCGTGATCTGCGTGCCGCCGGTGTCCACGCCGCAGGACTTCACCACCCACGATCTCGACATCCGCGTGAACGGGGTGCTGTCGCTCGCCGACGGTTCACACGTCATCCGCACCAGTGGCAGCGACAACCTGCTGACGGTCGCGGCGGACGGCGGCCTGATCAACACCGGAGAAGGCGCCGCCCTGCTCATGGACGGCGAGGCCGCGCATCTGGTCAATCATGGCCACATCCGCTCGGAGGCAGAGGGGCGACAGCGCCACATTCGCCTCAATGCCGCGATCGGCAAGACCAGCGTGCTCGAGAACCGCGCGGGCGGCGTCATCGGCGTCGAAGGCGACACGGATGCGATCGCCGTCGAAGGCGGCCTAGGCGCCCTCAACGTCGTCAACGACGGCCGCATCCATGGCGACATCGTCGCCGGCGGCGAGCGTCTGCATCTGACCAATGGCCGGGTCGGCGACAACGGCGATCTGATGGGCGACCATCTGATCCAGGGCGACATCCTCGGGTCGGCCGCCGCCGACGAGATCCTCAACCGGGGCCGGATCGAGGGCGACCTGCGCACCTATGCGGGCGCGGACCTGATCAGCAACCTGGGCGGGGAAATCACCGGCGCGATCGACATGGGCGCCGGCGACGACAGGCTCGTCGCCGACGGCCTGAACATCGGCGATATCGCCATGGGCGAGGGCGCCGACCTGCTCGAACTGCGAGGCCGCATCGACGGCGACGTGGCCATGGGCGCGGGCGACGACCGGGTCTGGATCGACAGGCTGCGCCAGCCGGGCGACCCGGCCGCTTTCGACGCCGACCATGTGATGGACGGCGGCGAGGGAGTCGACGCCCTGGTCTTCCACAACGACAACGGCGTCTGGGACGCCGGCCAGTTCGCCAACTTCGAAACCCTTCGCAAGGAGGGTGCCGGCACCACCACCCTGACCGGCGTCTGGGATCACTTCGGTCCCGAGAGCCAGGCCGAGATCGCGGGCGGCGCCCTGCGTCTGGCGGACGACGCCGAGATGCATCTGGCGGCGGTGGTCTCCAACGGCGGCCACTATCAGCTGGACGGCGTCCAGCTGGCAGATGTCGTGGTCGAGGCGGGCGGTCTCCTCTCCGGAAACGGCGCCGTCGGCAGCGCGGACCTGTTCGCCGCCGGCGACGCCTTCACCCTGACCAACCACGGCGTGGTGGCGCCGGGCGGCAGCGTCGGGACGCTGACGATCCGGGGCGACTATCATCAGGGCGAGACCGGCCGTCTGGACATCGAGCTGCGGGCGGACGGCGAGTCCGACCGGCTGGACGTGCGCGGGCAGGCGCTGCTCGACGGCGCGGTTCAGTTCGTGCCGCTCGATGCCGGGATCGAAGGCGACTACACCTTCCTGACCGCTGCGGGCGGGGTGTCGGGCGAGTTCAGCGCGCTCAATCCGGACGCCGATCTGGCCCAGCAGGGGATCTTCTTCTCCTATGGTCTCGACTACAGCACCCCGGGACAGGTGTCGGTCTCGGTGACCCGCACCGGCGACCCGGGCGACCCGGGTGATCCGACCGATCCGGAGGAACCCGAAGAGCCGGAAGAGCCCGGCGACCCCGATCCGCAGGAGCCGGACCTCCTTGACGTCATCGCCGGTCTGACGGGCAACCAGGACGCGGTCCGGGACGCCTTCATGGCCGGGGGCGCCTTCACCTCCGACCTGGCCGGGGTGCGCGCCAGCCTGAACGCCATCAAGCCCTCCCTGGCCGCGGCCGCGCTAGACTCGTATTCGGGCGAAATCTACGCCGCCAGCCCGTGGGCGGCCGGGCGCAGCTCGAAGCGCTTCGCGGGCGCGATCGGCGAGCGCTTCGCCGGCGAGCGCCTTGAGACGCAGGATCCGTCCGGATCGGGCCTCGTGGTCTGGGGGCAGATCCTTGCCGAGAACGGTGAACAGGAAGGTGGTCGCGAATACGCCGGCTACGACATGGACCTTATCGGCGCTGTCGCCGGGGCCGACGTCCAGGTGCGGCCGGGTCTGCGCGTGGGGGCCGCGCTGGGCCGCACGGACGCCGACGTCGATCAGGCGCGTTTGGGAGCCACGGTTGGTCTGCGGAGCAACCACCTCGCAGTCTACGCCGCGGCGACGGCGGGCCCGGCCTTCGCCGAAGCCCAGGTCAGCTTCGGCCGCCACGAGCTGGATGCGCGCCGGACGCTGATTGTCAGCGAGACGGCCACCCGGACGGCACGTGGCGAGACAGAGGCGAGCTCTGTGCACGCCTCGGTCACCGCGGGTTACAGGATCGAGGCGCTGCAGGCCCGGTGGCGGCCTTGGGGCGGGCTGAACTTCAGCCGCGTCGAGCAGGACGCCTTCGTCGAAACCGGGGCGGGTGACGCCGGCCTCGAGGTCGGAGCCACGGAGTGGGAAGCGACTACGGCGGCAATCGGCGTGGACGCCGCCTGGACGGCGGGGCCGCTGCGGCCCTACGCGGGAGTCTCGCTCAGCCGCGACCTGTCCGAAGACGGGTGGCGGGCGAGCTCCCGACTCATTGGCGGTTCAGCCGGTGCGACCCTCACGGTCCGCGGAGCCGAGCCCGGCGCCACCGCCGTCTCCGGCCGCTTCGGCATGGGCGGGATGGTCGGCCCGGTGGAGTTCAACGCCGGCTACGACGTCGAGGCGCGCGATCGGTACGTCGCGCATGCCGTGACGGCAGGCTTGCGCCTCCGCTGGTGACGGCCCGGCTCCCTCCCCGTCAGCCCCTCGGGGAGGGAGCCTTCGTCCGGCTTGGCAAGCGGGGCGTTAAGAGGTCATAACTCGCCCCGTCTGCAATCCGGGGTGGAGTGCCTTGCCCACAACCAACGTCTGGCGGCTGGTCCTGCTGGATGGCGTACAATTGTTTCGTCCGAACGGCGATGTGGTGCGTCTCGGCCGCAAGGCCCAGGCGCTGCTGGCCTGGCTGGCGGCGCAGCGCAGCCGGAGCGGACGACGCGAAACGGCGGCGGGCCTGCTCTGGCCGAACGTCGACGATCTCCAGGCCCGCGCCAGCCTGCGCCAGGCCCTGAGCGCCCTCCGCAAGATCCAGGGAAGCGATCCGCCGTTTCTGGCCAGCGACGAGACAACGGTGGCGCTCACCGGGTCGGTCGATGTCGATCTGTGGCGCTTCGAAGAGCTGGCCGACAGCGGAGGAGGCGACCTTCCGGCGGCCGCCGAGGTCTACCGCTCGGACCTGATGTCCGGCTTCTCCTTGCCTGAGAGCGGCGGCTTCAACGACTGGCTGGCCGTTGAGCAGGCGCGTTGGCGGCGGAAGGCGGCGGCGGTGCTGGCGCGCCTGCTCACGGAGGCCTGCGAGGAGCGCCGCCCCGTCGACGAGGGCGTGCAGGCGGCGCTGCGGCTGCTGGAGTTCGAACCGTTCAATGAGACCGCCCACCGGGCCCTCATGCTGTTCTACAGCCGTCAGGGCCGCTCCGGCGAGGCCCTGAAGCAGTTTCGCGAACTCACCGAACTGTTGCGACGCGAACTGCAGGCGGCGCCCGAGGAGGCGACCCTGCAGCTGGCCCGCCGCCTCCGCTTGGATCGGCGGCTGGCGGCCGTCGCCGCCCCGTCCCCCGCCCCTAGTCCCGAACCGGTCGGGGCCCCTCCGGCCACGACCGACCCACGGCCGGCGCCCCGCCGCCGGCTGGCTCCGGTCGTCGTCGCCGGGGCGCTTCTCCTTCTGGGGGCCGCGGCCCTGACCGCGCTCCTGCTGCGACTGGTGTCCGAAGCTGCGCCCGCGACGCTCGGATCCGTACGCCGGATCGTGGACGACGGCGGCCTCGCCGTGCGGCCCGCCCTGTCCCCCGACGGCCGGCACGTCGCGTACGCCGTGTGGGAAGGCGACCGCCGGGGCCTGTACGTCGCCGACTTCGACGGCGGAGCCGCTCCGATACAGCTGGCCGCGATCGACGGGCTGGTCGACTATCCGGCTTGGCGCCGGGACGGCGGCGCGGTGGCCTTTGTGCGGACGCGCCGGGACGCGCCGTGCGAGATTCTGGTCCGACCGTTTCCTACCGGGGAGGTCGCCGCCGTCGGCGAATGTCCGTCGGTGATGGCCAACGGTCTGACCTGGAGCGCGGACGGCCAGGCCCTCTATCTCTCGGCCGCCGCGGCGTCCGGGCCTGACCAAATCTACCGCCTGGACGTATTGAGCGGGGCCCTTACGCCAGTCAGCCGGCCGCCGGCCGATGTTGTCGGCGACTGGGACCCGATCATGTCGTGGGACGGGCGTAAGCTCGCCTTCCGGCGACAGCTCAACGGCGCCGCGTCCAGGTTGATGACGCTGGATCTGCGCACTGGAGCGGAACAGGTGGTGGTCGGCGAAGGGCAGCCTCTGTGGGGCCAGGGCTGGACGTCTGACGACCGCCACCTTGTGTACAGCGCGGGCACCGAGGGCGACGCAGCGATCTGGCGGGTCGACGCGCGGGGACGGGGCCCGGCCGTCCGCCTGTCCCCCGGACTCCTCCAGTATGTCCGCTTGACCACGGCGCGGGACACGCCAGCGATCGCTTTCGAAGGCCTGGAACACCGGCGAAACCTGATGACGGTGGCGCCGGGCCGCGGACCTGTTCCCGCCTTCGGCGACGACCGGGACATCCGGGCCGTGGCCCAGTCGGCCGTGGGCGATCGCGCGATCGTGGTGCGTCACCTGGGTCAAGACCAGCTGTGGCTGCACCCCGCCGCCGGCGCGCCGCGTCAGCTGGCCCCGATCCCCGGTGCGAAATACAGCGATCCCGCCTGGTCGCCGGACGGGCGGCGGCTGGCCTACATCTGCACCCGCGACGACCAACCCGACCTATGTGTGCTGGATCTGGCCTCCGGCCGGGAAGTGAATCTCACCCGCGACGACGCGATCGACCACGGTCCCTCATGGTCCGCCGACGGAAGCGAAATCTACTTCGGCTCGCGGCGGCGGGACCAGCAGTGGCGGGTGTGGCGCATCGCAGCCTCCGGCCGGGGCGAGGCCCGTCCGATCACGCCGGCGGGCATCCGCATCGCGCGCCCCGCCCCCGACGGGCGGCATCTGTACTACGCCCGCGTCGACCGCTCCGGCCTGTGGCGCGGCCGTCTGGGCTCCGACGGCCTGACCGGGGAAGGGACGCTGGTCGTCCGCGACCTGAGCCTGTCCGACGAGTGCAACTGGATCCTCGACGGGGAGCGGATCATCTACGTCGCGCGCCCGCACGGAGCGCCGGACGCCGAGGTCCGCCGGCTCGACCCCGGTCGGGGCGCGGCCGTGACCCTGGCGTCCGTGCCGAGCCTGGCCTTCGATCACGCCATTCAGAGCGCGGGCGGCGACAGCCTGCTGGCCCTCACGGAGTTCCGGTCGGTGCACCTGATCGGCGCCCGGCTGGAGGGGCGCTGATCGTCCGGGGTTTCGCCGCCGGGCTCCGCCCGGCCGTTCAGCCCTTCGCCCGGCAGGCCGGCTGGGCGTTCAGCCAGGCCAAGGCCGCCTCGACGACGGCCTCGCCCGCGGGGTCGACGGGATCATCCGGCGCATAGCCTTCGGGATGGGTGGCGCCGCTCGGGTCCCGCATCATGGCGACGGTCACCACCAAGGTGACGCCGTCGCCCAGCGTATAGCCTTGGTTGGCGCTGGCCACGCCGTAGGTGCGGGCGCCGAAACTGCGGGTGAACGGGCGACCTACGAAAGCCAGGGCCACGCCCTCTCCGGAACTGGCCGTCCCGTCGTCGACCAGCACCGCTACCGGCGCGTCCGTCAAACCCGGGAGCGGTCGCCAGTCCCGCGCCCTCGCCAGCACAACACCGGCGTCGGGGCCTTCGGCGACCACCGCGACGCCCGCCCGGAGGGCCGCATAGTCGACGTCCGCCCCATCAGCGTTTCGAAAGAGGCCTTGGGGGCCGTCGCCCAGCAAGCCCGACAGGCCGACCAACATCGGCCAGATATTGCCGCCCGTGTTGCCACGCAGATCGACGACATAGCCACAGGCGGCACCGGCGCCTGCGGCCACCTGTTCGAAGAGGCGGTCGGCGTAGGCGTCGGCGGCCTCACCGCCGCCTGCGAACGCCGGCGGGGCTACCATTCGGATGGTGGCTCCGCCGGGCGAGGTCAGATCGACTGCCTCTTCGAAGCCGCGACCGACGAAGGTGGAAGAAGGTCGTCGCCGCGACGGCTGGCCTGGGACGAAGGGCTGATCGCCGTACCGTTCGCGCCATGCCGCCATCACTTCCACCGGGGGTTGGAGGAAGGAATGGCCGTCCCCGAGCCCTGACAGCAGGGTCTGGTACACCGGCAGCATGTCGGCGGTGTCGGCAGCGCCTTCCGCCCGACTCCGCATCTCGGCCGCCAGATCGTCCCAAGCGACCTGCCCTGAACGGTAGGCGACGGGCTGCACCGTTTCGATGGCCTCACGAATTCGCGCTTCGGCGGAAAAGGGGTCCAAAGCCGCAGCCGCGGCGTGGAGAAGGACGAGGATCAGACCTGGCGACATGGGTATATCCGAGAAAGTCTTTGGGCGATGAAACGGGGAGCGGGCCGTGCCCAAGCGGTCTGGAACCGCCGTCAGCCCGGCGGTGCGCGAGGGCTGATCGGGGACCGGGCCGGCAGCTCCCCGAAATGCGTTACCGTGAGCGAGTGATTTGGGGGACATCCCGGCGCGGGCCTTCCGCGCGGTAGGAGACCGCCAGTTCCGCGTCATCCTGGTCGAGGACGACGACCGTCAGTGGTTCGTCGTGACGGAACCCGTTGGTGAACCGCCCGGCGTTCGCCGTTCGAACCAGGGTGAGCCCGTCTCTCAGGCCGGCCTGCCAGGCCGGACCGTCCGGATCCACGCCGGCGATCACACCGCTGGAGAAGGATTGCCGGAGATCGAATCCGGGGAGCCATGACGGCGTCGCTGCCGAGGTAACGGCCCAGCCAGGTCCCATAACATCAGGCGGCAGCTGGATGGGGCTCCCGGCGTGGATCCACCGCCCGACGTCTGCACGAGCCTGAATGCCCGCCTTCTCGAGCTCCTGGAACAACTCTTCCTCCGTAAGGGGGGCCTGCTTCGTGCGGGCCTTGGCCACGAGATCCGCGACCACCTGGTGCAGGGAGCCGCCGCGCCGGCGGAGCTGATGATCCCACACGAGCCCAATCAGTGCGCCGCGGAAATAGCCGAGCTTTTTCCAGTCCCCGCCATAGCGGCCCTGCTGGGCGGCTGCGACGGCCTGCTCAAGGGTCGCCGTTGCATGGGGATGGTCTGCGAGGGCGCGCAGGTCGGAATTGAACATGCCGACGAACTGATCTGAGTCGATCAGACCGGCTTCCAGCAGAGCCCGCCTGCCCAGGTACTCCGTCACTCCCTCGTTGAACCAGTCCAGGGCAGGTGCGCTCGGCCCGCGAGAAGGCGCAACGGCAAGGCGTCCCATGATCCAGCTATGGAACATCTCGTGCGACAGGATGCCGAGAAGCTCCACCGGTCGAACGTCTGGTCTGACAAAAGCCACGAAGAAGTTTGGAGGAGCGGTTCCCGCCACGAAGCCGGCTCTGGCCCTGACTACGACCGTGTATCGGTCAAAGTCGAAGTCGTTCATCCAGGCACGCTGCAGTCGGACGACCGCCTTGACGGCGTCCAGTATGTCCTCCGCCGGTAACGCCAAATCGTCTGATGCGAAGGCATCTACCGGTCGGTCCTCGACCATGAAGCGGCGATGTGGCCCGATAGATGCCCCGATCGCGCCGGAGGCGATCGCCTGGAACGCGCCAGACACCGGCTTTTCTTGTGCGACGGTCGCATACGACAGCCAGCCCGAGGGAAGCTGATCGAAGGCTATCTGGTGCTCCCGTGTTCTTGTCGGGTCGCCGAGCCTCAGCATCCATTGGCAGTTGGCGACGTGAACATGATCGGGACCCGTGCTCGGAGAAAACGGCCAGCCCGCCATTTCAATCGGGTCGAACGACAGACGGTAGCGGAGCCGCACACGCCCGTCCGGGGACGGTGCTAGAGAGCGAAGCAGCGGCTGATCACCGATTGAAACCGCAGATCCCTCCCGGGCCTCAATCTGGACGACAGCAGCGGCCAGATCAGGTACGCCGTAGCAGTCCTCCACAAGACCCGCCTGCAAGGGCTCCCCCGGGTGAGGGGTCCACGTAAGCTCGACCTCAAGGTCCGTACGGTCTGCAAGCGGCACAGGCCTGATTGTGTAGATGACAGATCCGGGTGGAGAGACCGTCATCGCCGCTTCAGCCTGTGCAGCGCCGCTCGCGCTCAGCGTGGCGGAGAGGAACGCTGCAAGAATCCACATCCTGACCGGTTCAGTTCCTGCTCTCATAGTTCCTCGGTGGGCTTTGAGGTGCGCTGAAGACGACCCCGCCCTGGCGGCGGCCTTGGCGAAGAGCCGGGTCCGCCGACCGGAAAGCCCAAGGCCTCGTGGCTCGACGCGCCTTAGAGCTTCTGGGGTCACAGTTCACCTGAACCCTATCCGGGCGGCGTGAAGACGCCGTGGCGCTCAGCGTGAAAAGGTCGTCAAATCGATGCCATCGCGTTGCCTGGCGGCAGGGCTCGACGCGGACTTATCGCCCTTGCTTCCGGTCGGGTTCGAAGTCTTGCGTTTACGTCCTCCTGGCTGCTCCGACCTCCGTTCGGCCGTCCACCCTGAGGTCAGGCAGGGTCACAAGCGGACCCAAAATTTGAGGCGTTCCGAACGTCTGCTTCTAGGCTGCCGACCGATGACCCCTTCTGGCGCCGCGCTGACCTCGATCTCCGCGGCGGGAGCGGGCGGACGGCCAGCGGTCGGGGGGCGACCGAACCGGCGATCCGTCAGAGGTTGCCCTTCAGAGCCAGCGGCCTGGCCACCGTCAGCTTGAAGGTCGGCAGGTAGATCTGGGAACTCGGCTGACGGTCATAGCTGGCGCCACGGAGCGCGCCGGACCAGAGGAGCTCTCCGTCCGTCTCCACGGTGAAGATGGCGATGTGGGTGGCGAGCAGGGGCTCGGAAGCCTCGAACGTCACCGGATGGGGAACGGCCAAGCGGGTCCGTCCGGCCGGGGCCAGGTCGACCGACTGCCTCTGATAGCCAACAGCGATCACTTCCTCATACCCGTGCCCGTCGGGATCAGCGCCCCGGGTCAGCAGACCGGCGAACAGCGAAGACGGGACATCGGTGCCTGCGCGCAGGCAGATCGCCATGCCGAAGTCGGCGTGGGGCGGACCGGTGAGGTAGCGAAGATGGCCGTGCGGGTCCGATGGACCGCGACCCCGGTGGTCGGTTTGGAACGGGGGCGAGACATCAGTCACCCCTCGCTACGTGTGCGTGCGCGACGGTGTTCATGGAGCGCTCCTGTATGGCTCGACCGCTGCGCGATCGACCTGAAGCAGGCGCGTGATCGCGCCTGGTGTGGAAATGGGGGAAGGCGGTGCCGAAGTTCAGCTCGCCACGGGGGAACGGAGCGCCGCCCGAATGGCCAGCAACTACCACGATGGGCATGTCTGTCAAGAAATAAATTATAGATAGACTTGCGAGTGAGGCGTTCAACTGCTAATTGGCGCGCCGCTTCGGAGATACCCTTGCGCATCCATGGCAACATGCTTGAAAGGGAGCCCATCAGATCTTTAATGACGAAATTCTATACTGCCCATGAAACGCCCACAAAACGTGGGCGGGGTGCCTGATTTCCTTCAGTTTTCCGGCCTGTGGATAATTGTAACTTGCTGAAATCGTTCAGGATATTCGCGTTGACATCGTAGGGGTCACAGGTTCAATCCCTGTCGCGTCCACCATTCTCCTCTGAAATCCGGGGCGTCCCGCCGTGAGAGCGGGCTTGTGTTCACGCGGTCGAGCGGGGGCGATGAAGGGCGCGGGCGGTGCGCAGGGCGGCCGGCCAGGCGGCGGCGGCGGTCTGCAGGGTGAAGAGGGCGACCAGCAGGCGGTAATAGACCACCTCTGAGGCCGCCCCGCCGGGGTACTGCAGCCAGTACCAGGCATGGACCACCGGGACGAGGACAAAGCCGGCGATGACGGCGTCGGACCACAGGGCGTGCCGGCGCGAGGCCCAGATCACGCCCACCGTCCCCAGGCCGATGTCGATCAGGGCCGGGGCTGTCTCGGCGACCAGGACGAAGGCCGTGTAGTTGGCGGCCCACTTCAGGGCCAGAAGCAGGCCGAGGGCCCGCGACGACGCGTGCGTCGCGGCCAGCACCAGCACCCCGGCCCACAGCCACTCAAGGTTCATTCAGGCACCTGGTCGGGGACGGTCGGCGGCGGCCACGGCGGCTCCACGGGCGGCACGTTCGGATCCTTCGGCGGCAGCTGCGGCGGCGGCGGCGGCGGCGGGGGCGGTGTCGGCGGTCGGGGAATCTGGACGGTTATGGTCATGGCGCGTCTCCAGCCGGACGCGGCCGCAAGCGGTGTCGCCCGCCCCGCCCGGAGATTTCAGATTACCACGTCTTGCGAAATCGGGCTTGCCCGTCGCGCCGCCTGCCGCATTCTCCGGGCCGTGCCCCGCGCGGCGGGGCGATTCCCGGGATGGCGCGTGCCTGGCTTCTACGAGTTCTTCGCCGGAGGGGGCATGGCGCGGGCCGGGCTGGGGTCCGGCTGGACCTGCCTGTTCGCAAACGACTTCGACGCCCGCAAGGGTCTCGCCTATCAGGCCAACTGGGGAACGGGCGGCGAGCTCGCCGTCGGCGACGTGCGGGCGCTTGATCCGGCCGAACTGCCGGGCCGCCCCGACCTGGTCTGGGGCAGCTTCCCCTGCCAGGACCTTTCGCTGGCCGGGGCCGGGGCGGGGCTGCAGGGCGAGCGATCTGGCGCCTTCCACGCCTTCTGGGACGTCATCCGCGGCCTTGTCGGGCAGGGCCGGGCGCCGGCGCTGGTCGCGGTCGAGAACGTGTGCGGGACGCTGACCTCGCGCGGCGGGCGCGACTTCGAAACCATCTGCCGGACCTATGCGGAGGCCGGCTACCGCTTCGGCGCCCTGGTCATCAACGCCGACCTGTTCGTGCCGCAGAGCCGGCCGCGGCTGTTCGTGGTCGGGGTCCGCAAGGACGTCGTGATCGCGCCCGCCCTGCTGTCCCCCGGGCCCGTCGACCCTTTCCATAGTCGCGCCGTGCGCCGCGCCGCGGTCGCCCTGCCGGAAGACCTGCAGGCTTCGCTGCTGTGGTGGAACCTGCCCACGCCGCCGCGGCGAACGACCTCCTTCGCGGACGTCGTCGAGGAGACGCCGACCGGCGTCGAGTGGCATGACCCGGCCGAGACCAGGCGGCTCCTCGACCTGATGTCGCCCGTCCACGCGGCCAAGGTCGAAGCGGCCCGGCGGGCCGGAAGGCGCATGGTCGGCGGCGTCTATCGCCGCACCCGGGTCGAGGCCGGGGTCAAGGTGCAGCGCGCCGAGGTCCGCTTCGACGATGTCGCCGGGTGCCTGCGGACGCCCGCCGGCGGCTCCAGCCGCCAGATCCTGCTGGTCGTCGACGGCCCGCGGGTCCGCTCGCGGTTGATCTCGGCGCGGGAGACGGCGCGTCTGATGGGCCTGCCGGAGACCTACATCCTGCCGCGCAACTACGGCGACGCCTATCACCTGACCGGAGACGGCGTCGTCGTGCCGGTGGTTCGCTACCTGGCGCAGCATCTGTTCGAGCCGCTGACCGGCGGGGCGGCCGGGCGGGACAGGGTGGCGCGCGCAGGCTGAGCTTCAGCGCTTCGGCGAACTTCGCCCCGACGGCAGGCCGCTGTCGTCGTGCCGCTCCTGCGACTGCGGATCGTCGCCCTCGCCGCCGGCGGCGACGTGATGCTCGATCCGCCCGCTCTCGACTTCCGTGCGCGAGAAGACCTCCTCCTGGCCGGACTCCAGCAACTCGTCCTCGGGTCCGCCCAGTCCGCCCACGATCAGGCCGCTACGGCCGGCGGGGGCGGGTTCGGAAGCGGGCGGTGGAGGATTGCGGGCCATGCCGGGCCAACGTCGCCCCGGCCGTGCGGTTCCGGCAGCCAAGCGCTCCCGAATCCAAACGCGGACCCAAACCTCCCCGGCGGCGTTTCCGTGAAAGCGTCTGTAAGGAGAGCCGGCCATGCAACCCATCCCCGAAACCCCCGCCGCCGAACCGGCCTGGACACCCGCCATCGACATCGCCGATCCGGTCGGCGATCTGGACCTGCAGCATCTGGCCGAGACCTTCGCCGCCACACCCGAGGCCGTGCGCCTCGCCGTCGAGCGCGTGGGGCCGGATTTCCGCGACCTGCAGCGCGAACTGGGCGGTCGCCGCTGATGGGCGTGCGCAATCCGACCGACAAGGGCCGCGCGGTCCACGCCAACCAGGGCCTGGGGCAGCAGAGGGTCGGCGAGGACGGCGCCGGGCCCGATCAAAAGGACGTCCGGCCCCCCTCCGCAGGGGGGCCGGGAACCGGCTCGGGAGACGACGCCGAGACCAACGCCGAGAGCGAACGCCGGGGCTGAAGCGGCCGAAAATCGGAACCCCGTCCCGCCCCGCCGGTTCATCCGTGTGGTGAAGCTGGCGCGAGGGTGAGGACATGGCGAGGATCGAACGCGGCGCAGGCGTCGGGGCCATTCTGGTGCGGGTTCTCGCCGTCCTCTTCCTCCTGATTGGCCTGACCCTGACGATCGGCGGGGCCTGGCTGCTGTCGCTTGGCGGCTCCTTCTACTACCTGCTGGCCGGCCTCGGCCTCATCGCGTCGGGCGTCATGCTGTGGCGGCTGCGGCTGCTGGGGGCGTGGATCTACATCGCCGTCTTCGTGCTCACCCTGCTGTGGGCACTGTGGGAGGTGGGGCTGGACGGCTGGGCCCTCGTCCCGCGCGTCGTCGCCCCCGCCGTCCTGCTGGTGCTGGTCATCGCCGCCCTGCCGGCCCTGGATCGGCGCGGCGGACGGATGGCCTTGGTCGGGGCGGGCGTGTTCGTCATCGGCGCCCTGGTCTCGGGCTTCGTCGTGGCCCAGGCCAACCGGCCGATGCGGCCGGCGGCTGCGACGTCCGCGGCCCTGCCGCCGATGTCGGAGCCTTCGCTGCATCAGGTCGGCGCCGACTGGCCAGCCTGGGGCGGCACGCACAGCGCCCGGCGTTTCTCGCCGCTGACCCAGATCAATCGCGACAATGTCGGCCAGCTCCAGCGGGTCTGGACCTTCCGCACCGGCGACACCCCCGACGAAAAATGGGGCGCCGAGACCACGCCGCTGAAAGTCGGCGACACCGTCTATCTGTGCACCGCTCGCAACATCCTGATCGCGCTGGACGCCCGCACCGGCCGCCAGCGCTGGCGCTATGACCCACAGGTATCGGACGAGTGGATTCCCTACACCGCCGCCTGCCGCGGCGTGGCCTATTTCGACACTACGGCCGCCGCGGCCACGCCGGCTGCCGCCCTCCCGGGTTCGGGCGCCACCCCGGCACGGACATCCGCACCGGCCGCGCCGGCGGGCGCAGCTCCGGCCCCCGCCACAAGCCCGGCTGCTCCGACCGCGGCCTGCGCCACCCGCATCATCGAGGGGACGCTGGACGGCCGGCTGATCGCGGTCGATGCCCGCACCGGCCGCCCCTGCGCCGACTTCGGCGTCAACGGCGCCGTCGACATCAAGGTCGGCATGGGCGAGGTCATCCCCGGCATGGTGTCGATCACCTCGGCCCCGACCATCGTGCGCGGCGTGGTCGTCACCGGCCACCAGGTGCTGGACGGCCAGTACAACGAGGCGCCCTCGGGCGTGATCCAGGGCTTCGACGCCGTCACCGGCGAGCTGCGCTGGGCCTGGGACATGGCCCGCCCGGGCCTGACCGGCCGGCCCGGCGAGGGCGACACCTACACCCGCGGCACGCCCAATATGTGGACCACGGCCTCGGGGGACGAGCAGCTGGGGCTGGTCTATCTACCGATGGGCAACTCGGCCGCCGACTACTACAGTTCCGACCGCTCGGAGGCCGAGAACCGCTACGCCACCTCGCTGGTGGCGCTGGACGTGACCACCGGCCGTCCGGCCTGGCATTTCCAGACGGTGCACAAGGACGTCTGGGACTACGACCTGGGCTCGCAGGCGACCCTGATCGCCTATCCGACGGCGGGCGGTTCTGTCCCGGCCCTGATCCTGCCCAGCAAGCAGGGCGATCTGTATATCCTCGACCGCCGCACCGGCCGGCCGCTGACGCCGGTCGAGGAGCGGCGCGTGCCGCAGGGCGGGGTCGAGCCGGACCAGCGCACCCCGACCCAGCCCTTCTCGCGCTTCCACACCCTGGCGAAACGCCAACTGACGGAGCGGGACATGTGGGGCATGTCGCCGATCGACCAGATGATCTGCCGCATTGGCTTCCGCCAGGCGGCCTACGAGGGGATGTACACGCCCCCGTCGACGGATCGCCGCTGGATCCAGTACCCGGGCTACAACGGCGGCTCGGACTGGGGCGGCGTCGCGGTCGATCCGCAGCGCGGCTGGATCATCGCCAACTACAACGACATGCCCAATTACAACCGGCTGGTGCCGCGCGAGGAGGCCAACGAGAAGGGCTGGTTCCCGCGAGGGCATCCGAAGCTGGAGGAGAAGACGCCGGAGTCGCGCGGCGGCGTGCCCGAGGGCGCCGAAGGCGCGGGCGACCCGCAGTGGGGCGTCCCCTACGCCATCGACGTCAACGCCGGCTGGCGCATGAAGTCGACGGGCATGCTGTGCAAGCAGCCCCCCTACGGCGGCATCCGCGCCATTGACATCCGCACCGGCCGCACCGTCTGGGACCGCCCGTTCGGCACCGCGCGCAAGAACGGACCGTTCGGCATTCCCTCGATGCTGCCGATCGACATCGGCACGCCCAACAACGGAGGGGCCGTGGTCACGGCCGGCGGTCTGATCTTCATCGCCGCCGCCACCGACGACCTGATCCGGGCCATCGACATCGAGACGGGCGAGACGGTCTGGTCGGACGTCCTGCCGGCCGGCGGCCAGGCGGCGCCGATGGTCTATGAGCAGGACGGACGGCAGTATCTGGTGATCATGGCGGGCGGGCATCACTTCATGGAGACCCCCGCCGGCGACCACGTCATCGCCTACGCCCTGCCCGAGCGGTCATGACGGCCGCACCTGTCTGGGCGCCCTACTGCGGGCCGGGCCCGGGGCCGGACGAGTGGCTCGCGCGCTGGAACGGCGATCCGCTGGTCATCGCCGCCCTCGCCGCGGCCCTGGGCGTGGTGCTTTGGCGTACGCGGGGACGCGAGCGGGTCGCCGGCGCGGCCGCCGTCCTCGCGCTGGGCGTGATCTTCGTGTCGCCGCTCTGCGCGCTCAGCTCCTCCCTGTTCGCGGCGCGAACGGTGCATCACGTCCTGCTGGTCGCCGTGGCGGCGCCGCTGATAGCGTGGGCCCTGCCGCGCCGGCAAGCGGGACCGCTGGCGCTGGCGACCTTCGTCCAGGCGGCCCTGTTCTGGGCTTGGCATGCGCCGTCGGCCTATGGCTGGGCCCTGTCCCACGATGGCGCCTACTGGCTGATGCAGATCAGTCTGTTCGTCCCCGCGGTCTGGTATTGGGCGGCGGTGCGCCGCGCCCCCGCGCCGGCCGCCGTCGCCGCCCTGCTGCTGGCCATGGTGGCCATGGGCCTGCTCGGGGCCCTGCTGACCTTCACCGGCCAGCCGGTCTATGCGCCCCACTTGCTGACCACCGCCGCCTGGGGCCTCACCCCACTCGAGGATCAGCAGGCCGCGGGGCTGATCATGTGGGCCCCGGCCGCCGCCCTCTACCTCGCCGCGGCGGTGTGGAGGCTCGGCCGCTGGATCGGTCCCGACGCCCGCACGGACGCCACGCCCGCATGATCGACCGGCTGATCGTCAACATCCTGGAGTGGGCGGCGGGGCACCATGACGAGGGCCGCTATTCACCCGTCGGCATCCTCTTCCACTGGACCATGGCAGTGCTGGTCGTCTTCCAGCTGTTCTGGGGCTGGTGGATGGGGCGGCTGCCCGTGGGCGGCGACAAGGTGGCGGCCCATGACCTGCACTATCTGATCGGCGTGCTGATGCTGGTGCTGGCCATGGGCCGCGGTCTGTGGCGGACGCTGGCGCCCGGCCCGATCAATGACGCCGACAAGCCCGGCTGGGAGAGCGTCGCCGCCCACGTCACCCACTACGTCTTCTACACCTGCCTCTTCGGCCTGCCGCTGACCGGCTGGGCGATGATCTCGGCAACGGCGCGCGAGCAGGAACTCGCCCTCGTCGGCCTGATCCCCTGGCCGTTGATGCCGTTCGGGGACCTGTCGACCGGAGTGCGCTGGCGCATCGAGGCGGTCGCGGAATGGATGCACTGGGGGCTGG
>JAEZIH010000296.1 GCA_023416055.1 Pseudomonadota bacterium
TCTTCGCCCTCGCCGCCCTCTCCGGTCTCGACTGGCTGCGCGGCCGGCTGATGCTCAGGGCCGGCCTGCGGCTGGACCGGATGCTGTCCGGCAAGGTGCTGGCGCGGGTCATGGACCTGCAGGCGAAGACCCCGAACACCCAGGCGCTGCGCGAGTTCGACAATGTCCGCGGCGCCATCGGCGGCCAGGGCATGCTCGCCCTGTTCGATGCGCCCTGGACGCCGATCTACCTCGTCTGCTGCTTCCTGCTGCACCCGGCCGTCGGCCTGCTGACCCTGATCGGCGGCATCGTCCTCTTCGCCCTCGCCTGGCTGAACGAGCGCGACACCCGCCCGCGGCTGGGCAAGGCCATCCAGTCCCAGAACAGCGCCTACGCCGCCCAGGAAGCCATTGCCGGCCAGGCCGAGGTGGTCCGGGCGCTTGGCATGCGCCAGTCCTCCATCGCCCGCCAGATCGAACAGCGCCGTCAGGCCACCGCCGCCCAGGCCGACGCCCAGCTGACCGGCGGCCGCTACTCCAGCGCCATCAAATTCCTCCGCCTCGCCATGCAGTCGGCCGCTCTCGGCCTGGCCGGCTTCCTCGCGGTCAAGGGCGAGATCTCGCCGGGCGCCATCATCGCCTCCTCGGTGCTGCTCAGCCGCGCCGTGGCCCCGATCGAACTCCTGGTCGGCGTCTGGCCCAACCTCGTCCAGGCCGCGACCAGCTGGAAGACCATGACCGAACTGTTCGCCGGCACGGCCGCCGTCGACAAGGAGCGCACCGCCCTGCCCGACCCCAGGGGCCGCCTGCAGGTCGAAGCCGTCACGGTCAGGTTCCCCGACACCGACACGCCCCAGCTGCGCGGGGTCAGCTTCAACCTCAAGCCCGGCCAGACGCTGGGCGTGGTCGGCGCCAGCGGCTCGGGCAAGACCACCCTCGCCCGCATCATCGCCGGCGCGCTCAAGCCGCAGGCGGGCACGGTGCGCCTCGACGGCGCCGAATACGATGCGCGCGAGGGCGATGAACTGGCCCGCTGGATCGGCTACCTGCCCCAGGTCCCCAGCCTGTTCGCCGGCTCGATCAAGGACAACATCTCGCGCTTCGCCGCCTCGGTCGGGGTCGACCCGGAGACCGTCGACCGCGAGGCCGTGCGGGCCGCCATGGCCGCCGGCGCCCACGAACTGATTCTGCGCCTCCCCCACGGCTACGACACCATCCTCGGCCCCTTCGGCCAAGGCCTGTCGGCGGGTCAGGCCCAGCGCGTCGCCCTCGCCCGCGCCCTCTACGGCGATCCCGTCCTGCTGGTGCTCGACGAACCCAATTCCAACCTCGACCAGGAGGGCGAAGCCGCCCTGATGCAAGCCATCCTCGGGGCCGCCTCGCGGGGCGCCTCGGTGGTCATCATCGCCCATCGCGCCGGCGTCCTCGCCCGCGTCGACCGCCTGCTGATGATGCGCGACGGCGTCGTCCAGATGGAGGGGCCGCGCGAGGAGGTGCTCGAGAAGATGCGCGGCGTCTCGGGGCGCCCGGGGGCAGCCGCCGCGGCCACCGCCTCCCCTCCCCGGACCGGCGACGTCACCCGCCTGCCTGATCCGTCCCAGCCGCAGCGGCGCGCCCGATGACCGACGCCGCCGCGCCCCAGGGCGCCGTCCCGCCGCCGCCCCCGCCGTCCCCGACGGTCGTCAGCGACGCCCCGCGCCGCGAACTGATCGTCGGCGGGGTCATCATCCTGCTGTTCTTCGGCCTGTTCCTCGGCTGGGCGGCCTTCGCCCCGCTGGACGCCGGCGCCTACGGCCAGGGCCAGATCGCCGTCTCCGGCAACCGGCAGGCGGTGCAGCACCGCGAGGGCGGCGTGGTCAGCACCCTGCACGTGGCCGAGGGCGACTCCGTCCGCCGCGGCCAGATCCTGTTGACCCTCTCCAGCGGCGAGCTGCGCGCCACCGAACGCGGCGTCGCCGGCCAGGTCTTCGCCCTGCTGGCCCAGCGCGCGCGGCTGGTCGCCGAACGCGACGGCCTCGCCGCCATTCCCGCGCCCCCGGAGTTCGTCGACCTGCCGCCCGAGGACGCAGCCCTGGCGGAGGAATCCCTGCGCATCCAGCGGCTCCAGTTCAGCGCCCGACGCAGCGGCCGCTCGACCGAGACCGGGGTCCTGCGCCAGCGGATCGCCCAGTTGAACGAGCAGATCGCAGGCTACGAGCGCCAGATCGAGTCCAACCTCGAACAGCAGCGCCTGATCCAGGACGAGCTTCAGGGCATGCGCAGCCTCGCCGAGCGCGGCTATGCGCCTCAGACCCGGGTCCGCGCCCTCGAGCGCACCGCCGCCCAGCTTGACGGCGAACTGGGCTCCCTCAGGGCCCAGATCGCCCGCTCGCGCGAGGCCGTGGGCGAGACCCGCCTGCAGATGTCCGGCGTCACCACGGAAATGGCCGAGGATGTCGCCGACCAGCTCCGCCAGATCGACGTCCAGCTGAACGAGCTGCGTCCCCGCCTCGCCGAGCTGCGCTCCCAGATCGCCCGCAGCGAGGTCCGCGCCCCCGCCACCGGCCAGGTCGTCGGCCTGACCATCTTCACCCAGGGCGGCGTCATCCAGCCCGGCCAGACCCTTATGGAGATCGTCCCCGACGACGCCTCCCAGATCATCGTCGCCCAGATCAGCCCCAACGACATCGACAACCTGCGCCCCGGACAGACCACCGAGGTCCGCTTCCCCGGCCTGCGCGAGCGCAATCCGCCGACTATCCATGGCAGCGTCACGCGCATCTCGGCCGACAGCTTCACCGTCGAGGAGACCGGAGTCAGCTACTACCGCGCCGAGATCGTCGTGCCCGCCGCCGAGATGGCCAAGCTGGGCCGCGCCGCCAACTCCCTGCGCCCGGGGGCCCCGGTGGAGGTCATCATCCTCCTGCGCAAGCGCACCGCCCTCAGCTACCTCCTCGAGCCCCTCACCAACAATCTGTGGCGCTCCGGCAGCGAACAGTAGGGGGCGCCCCAAGCCAAGCTCCGCCGTGTGCTGGCGATCCAGCGATGCCCCCGCAGCTCTGAAGCCCTTTCCCTCGCCCTTTCCGACACATCGCAGCGTCACGAAACAATCTGCGCACCTGAGGAAGAACCGGCCGCATACTGCGGCTCCGGTCTTTGACAATCGAACCCGTCGCCGCTCAGCCAACAGCCGCGGCGCCAGGGCGCGCAGGCGGCCCCATTGCGCCCCGCGGCCTTGAGACGCACGATTCTTCCAATCCGGTTGCGCGCGCCCAACGCCGCGCTACGGATAAGTCCCTGATTTGCCTTAGGGCCGATGTCGACCATGTCGACTCTGTCGACTCAATTTTCAGCGCCACTACCGGTGAAAAATTGCCGGACCAAGGCGGGGCGTTTCACCATCCGCCCTCGACTTCCCCGACGTCATCACGGAATGTTACAGCCGTCCCCTCCAAGGAGCCGCCCATGCCGATGACGCCCCGCGCCGGACTGCAGGTCGCCAACGACCTCGCCGCCTTCATCGAGACGGAGGTCCTGCCCGGGCTGGACATCAGGGCGGATGACTTCTGGACCGGCGCCGCCGGCGTCTTCGGCCGCTTCGCCCCCGAGAACCGCCGCCTGCTCGCCGTCCGCGACGAGATGCAGGCCCGCATCGACGCCTGGCACACCGAACGCCGCGGCCGGCCCAACGACGTCGCCGCCGCCGCCGCCTTCCTGCGCGACATCGGCTATTTGGTCGACGAACCCGCCCCCTTCGCCATCGGCACCGACAACGTGGACCCCGAGGTCGCCACCCTCGCGGGACCCCAGCTGGTCGTGCCGTCGCTGAACGCCCGCTTCGTGCTCAACGCCGCCAACGCCCGCTGGGGCAGCCTGTACGACGCCCTCTACGGCACGGACGCGCTCGGCGACCTGCCCCCATCCGGCCCCTACGACCCCGCCCGCGGCGCCCGCGTCGTCGCCCGCGCCCGCGCCTTCCTCGACGAGGCCCTGCCGCTGGCCGAAGGCTCCTGGACCGACCTGACCGGCCCCGACGCCATCGCCCTGTGCGACCGGGCCCAATACGTAGGCCGCACCGACCGCTCGCGCCTGTTCCGCCACAACGGCCTGCACATCGAGGTGGTCTTTGATCGCGACCACCCCATCGGCCGCGACGACCCCGCCGGCGTCAGCGACGTCGTCCTCGAGGCCGCCCTCTCGACCATCGTCGACCTCGAGGACTCGGTGGCCGCCGTCGACGCCGCCGACAAGGTCGCCGCCTACCGCAACTGGCTGGGTCTGATGAAGGGCGACCTCGCGGAGACCTTCGACAAGGGCGGCAAGCCCCTGACCCGCACCCTCGCCCCCGATCGCGCGTACACGGCCCCCGACGGCTCCACCCTCGTCCTCCCCGGCCGCTCCCTGCTGTTCGTGCGCAACGTCGGCCACCTGATGACCACGCCGGCGGTCCGCCTGCCCGACGGCTCCGAGGCCCCCGAAGGCGTCCTCGACGCCCTGGTCACCGGCCTGATCGCCCTGCACGACCTCAAGGGCCTCGGCCGCTTCCGCAACAGCCGGGCCGGCTCGGTCTACATCGTCAAACCCAAGATGCACGGCCCCGAGGAGTGCGCCTTCACCGACGCCCTGTTCGACGCGGTCGAGGATGTGCTGGGCATGACCCGCCACACCCTCAAGGTCGGCGTCATGGACGAGGAGCGCCGCACCTCCGCCAACCTCGCCGCCTGCATCCATGCGGTCCGCAACCGCATCGTCTTCATCAACACCGGCTTCCTCGACCGCACCGGCGACGAGATCCACACGGCGATGCAGGCCGGTCCGGTGATCCGCAAGGGCGACATTAAGGGCTCCGACTGGATCGCCGCCTACGAGGCCCGCAACGTCGCCATCGGCCTGGCCTGCGGCCTCGACGGCAAGGCCCAGATCGGCAAGGGCATGTGGGCCGCCCCCGATCGCATGGCCGACATGCTCGACCAGAAGGCCGGCCACCCGAAGACTGGCGCCAACACCGCTTGGGTGCCCAGCCCGACCGCCGCGACCCTGCACGCCCTGCACTACCACCAGACCGACGTTTTCGCCCTGAGGCCCGACATCGCCGCCCGCCCCGTCCCCGGCCTCGACGCCCTGCTGACCCCGCCGCTGGCCGCTGGCCGTCTAAGTTGGTCCGAGGCCGAGGTCGCCGAGGAGCTCGACAACAACGCCCAGGGCCTGCTCGGCTACGTCGTCCGCTGGATCGACCAAGGCGTCGGCTGCTCCAAGGTCCCCGACATCCACGACGTGGGCCTGATGGAGGACCGCGCCACCCTGCGCATCTCCTCCCAGCACATGGCCAACTGGCTGCTCCACGGCGTCTGCACCGCCGAACAGGTCGACGCCGCGTTGGCGCGCATGGCCGCCAAGGTCGACGCCCAGAACGCCGGCGATCCCCTCTACCGCCCCATGGCCCCCGACCCCGCCGCCAGCCTCGCCTTCCAGGCCGCCCGCGCCCTGGTCTTCGAGGGAACGGCCCAACCCAACGGCTACACGGAGCCCTTGCTCCACGCCTTCCGCGCCCGGGCCAAGGCGGCCGGCTGACCGCCCCGCCTTGACTTGGCCGCATTGGCCCCTCACCTTCTGCTGCATCGCACCATGCGATGTCCGGCGCGCTCCAGCGCGTGAGGGTTCCCCGGAACCTGTCTGTAGAAGCGCCCGGCTCCTCAAGATCACTCGTCGCCACATCACGCGGGGCGACGCCGTTTCCCGCCCTGTTCAGGGCCGGAGGCGCGCGTCACCCCGGCGAGACCGGCCGTGCGCGCTTCCGCACATGAAAGACGACCGTGAGCACCAAGACCTTCGACTCCATGAACCTTAACCCGGCCCTCCTGCAGGCGCTGGCGTCCGAGGGCTACACCACCCCTACTCCGATCCAGCAGCAGGCCATCCCCGAGGTGATGACCGGCAAGGATCTGCTGGGCATCGCCCAGACCGGCACCGGCAAGACCGCGGCCTTCGCCCTGCCCATCCTGCACCGCCTCGCCGCCAACCGCGTCGCCCCCGTGCCGCGCACCACCCGCGTGCTGGTGCTCTCGCCCACCCGCGAGCTGGCCACCCAGATCGGTGAAAGCTTCAAGGCCTACGGCAAGCACCTCGGCTTCCGCGTCGCCGTCATCTTCGGCGGCGTGAAGTACGGCCCGCAGGAGCGCGCCCTGCAGCAGGGTCTCGACGTCCTCGTGGCCGCCCCCGGCCGCCTGCTCGACCACCTGCAGCAGAAGACCCTCGACCTCAGCCGCACCGAGATCTTCGTCCTCGACGAGGCCGACCAGATGCTGGACCTCGGCTTCATCAAGCCGATCCGCCAGATCGTCAGCCGCATCCCCGCCAAGCGCCAGAACCTGTTCTTCTCGGCCACCATGCCGTCCGAGATCGGCAAGCTGGCCGGCGAACTGCTCAAGGACCCGGTCAAGGTCCAGGTGACCCCGCAGGCCACCACGGTCCAGCGCATCAACCAGTCGGTGATCTGGATCGAACAGGGCCGCAAGCGCGCCCTGCTGACCGAGATGTTCTCCGACCCGACCTTCACCCGCTGCCTGGTCTTCACCAAGACCAAGCACGGCGCCGACAAGGTGGCCGCCTATCTCGAAGCCGGCGGCGTCGAGGCCGGGGCCATCCACGGCAACAAGAGCCAGCCGCAGCGCGAGCGCACGCTCGAGGCCTTCAAGAAGGGCAAGCTGCGCGTCCTCGTGGCCACCGACATCGCCGCCCGCGGCATCGACGTGGACGGCGTCTCGCACGTGGTGAACTTCGAGCTTCCCTACGTCCCCGAGGCCTACGTCCACCGCATCGGCCGCACCGCCCGCGCCGGCGCCGACGGCACGGCGATCAGCTTCGTGGCCGGCGACGAGATGAAGCTGCTCAAGGACATCGAGAAGGTCACCCGCCAGAAGATCCCGGCCGTCGACCGCCGCAACGACAAGCAGCTGGCCCAGCTGGATGCCTCCATCCTCGCCGCTGGCGTGGCCAAGAAGGCCACCCTGCCCGAGCGTGAGCCGCGCAAGGGCGAAGGTGAGGACGGTCGCCGTGGTCGCAACCGCAATCGTGGCCGCGTCGAGCGCCCCGAGGG
>JAEZIH010000297.1 GCA_023416055.1 Pseudomonadota bacterium
AGGCGTCGACGTCGTCGCGGCTGATCGGCGTCACCTGCAGCAGGAAGACCTCGCCGCGCATGTCCCGGTTGTCGGACAGGAACTGTTCGAAGCCGAGCATGCGCTGCTCCAGCCCCTTGGAGTAATCGAGCCGGTCGACCCCGACGATCATCGAGCGGAAGGCCGCCGACGCCGCCATGCGGTCGTAGGTGCGCGCGCCCAGCGCCGAGTTTCGCGCGGCCAGGAAGCTGTCGACGTCGATGCCGATCGGGAAGACGCCCGTCTGCACCGTCTTGCCGAAGGCCTCCAGCGCGTCGTTGGGCAGCAGCCGGCCGTTCACGCTGGGCTCCGAAGCGACGTAGTCGCGGAACAGGTCCAGCCACTCGCGGGTGTGGAAGCCGATCAGGTCATAGGCGAACATCGATTCCACCAGCCGCCGGTGGTGGGGCAGGGTGACCAGCAGCTGCCGCGCCGGCCAGGGCGTGTGCAGGAAGAAGCCGATGCGGTTCTTCACGCCCCGCCGCCGCAGGTCCCGGGCCAGCGGGATCATGTGGTAGTCGTGGATCCAGATGATGTCGTCCGGCTGGATCAGCGGGGCCAGCACCTCGGCGAAGCGGGCGTTGGTCCGCTCATATCCCTCGCCGTACGAGCGCTCGTACTCGGTCAGGTCCAGCCGGTGGTGCAGCAGGGGCCACAGCGTCTTGTTGGCGTAGCCGTTGTAATACTCCTCGACGTCCTGGGCCTCGAGATCCACCAGCGCCACGGTCACGCCGGCCCGATCCTCGATCTTGGCTTCCGGCCGGAAGGTCTCCACCGTCTCGCCCGACCAGCCGAACCACAGGCCGTCGTACTTCCTCAGGGCCGCGGACAGCGCCATGGCCAGGCCGCCCGCCGACCCGGCGGCGGGGTCCTTGGGGGCCGAGACCCGGTTCGAAACGACGATCAGGCGGCTCATGATCCGACAACCCTTTGGAAGGCCGAATGGCGCCGACGCATTGTCGTGACGGCGCTCATCGGGCGTCCGTCCACGAGCGGCTCAGCAGGACGGCGCAGTTGATGATGCCGACCAGCGAGTAGGTCTGCGGATAGTTGCCCCAAAGCTCGTTGTCCTCCAGCGCTATGTCCTCCGAGAGCAGGCCGGCGTGCGTCCTGCGGCTCAGCATTTCGGTGAAGATCTCGCGCGCCTCCTCGATGCGGCCGTTCTGGTGCAGCGCCTCGATGAACCAGAAGGTGCAGAAGTTGAACGCGGTCTCCGGCTCGCCGAAGTCGTCGGCCTCGACGTAGCGGAACAGATAGGGGCCCTTCTTCAGATCCCTCTCGATCGTCTCGAACGTCCTCACCTGCCGGGGATCGAGCGGGTCCAGGAAGCCGATGTCGGTCAGTTGCAGCAGCGAGGCGTCCAGTTCGCGGTTGCCGAAGCTGGCCGCGAACCGGCCTTCGTCCGGCAGATAGGCTTCCTTCTCGATCCGCTCGCGAATGGTCGTCGCCCGCGCACGCCACAGCGAGGCCCTGTCAGCCAGCCCGAGGTGCGAGGCCGCCTTGGCCAGCCGGTCGCAGGCTGCCCAGCACATCGCCGACGAATAGGTGTGCACCCGTGCGATGGTGCGGAACTCCCACAGGCCGGCGTCGACCTGGTCGTGCATGGCGAAGGCCCGCTCGCCGACCTTCTCGAGAGAGTGAAAATCCTCAAGCGTCCCCGGCCGTAGCAGCCGCTGGTCGTAGAAGCTCTGCACCAGCGGCAGGACGATCTGACCATAGACGTCGTGCTGCAGGTGCTCGTGCGCCTGGTTGCCGACCCGCACCGGCTTCATGCCGCGATAGCCCTCGACGCTCTCGATGATGCGCTCGCCGATGCCCGGCTCCAGCCCCACGCCATAGACCGGCTGCACGTGTCCGCCGGCCGAGTTGTCGACCAGGTTGCGCAGGTAGCCGAGGTAGTTCTCCAGCAGGTCCACCGCGCCCAGCCGGTTCAGTGCGCGCACCACGTAATAGGCGTCGCGAATCCAGCAGTAGCGATAGTCCCAGTTGCGCCCGCTCTCGGGGAACTCGGGCACCGAGGTGGTCATCGCCGCCACGATGGCCCCGGTTTCCTCGTAGGCGCACAGCTTCAGGGTGATGGCTGCGCGGATCACCGCCTCCTGCCAGTCCAGCGGCAGGTAGAGGGTGCGCACCCAGTCCTGCCAGTAGGCGACGGTGCGATCCATGGCGTTGGTCACGCCGGGGCCGACCTCGCGGTCGTAGCCCTCGTCGGGTCCCAGGAAGAAGGCGTGCGGCCGCTCCAGCCGGAACACCCGCTCGGTCAGGATGTGCGACACCGGGCAGTCCGTGGTCAGGCGGAAGTTCACGTCGGTGCACAGGTAGCGGATGTGGTTCGAACCGCTGGTCCGCTCGGCCTGCCGGGCCCCCCAGTCCGCCGCGGGGCGCAGGCGCACGCGGATGCGCGGCGAACCGCTCAACGGCCGCACCAGCCGGGCGAAGGCCAGCGGGCGGTAGATGCGGCTGTGCTTCAGGTGACGGGGCGCGAAGTCGAGGATCTCCACCGCGGCCCCGTCGCCGGCGGTTAGCACCGTTCGCAGCACCGGGGTGTTGCGCACATAGGCCTGGCTGACCTCGGTCTGGCCCTCAAGAACAACGTCCCAGAAGCCGTGTTCGGGATCCGTCCCGTCCATCAGCGCCGAGAACACCGGGTCGCCGTCCACTCGCGGGGCGCAAGCCCAGACGTAGCGGCCGTTGCGGTCGATCAGGGCGCTGATCGAACAGTTGCCGATCGGGGCGAGGTCCAGGTTCGGGGTCATTCGCTCTCCTCGACGGCGTTCAGCCATGCCAGCACGGCCGCCACGTCGGGCAGGCGGTAGCGGGCGGCGGTCTCCCTCGGCGACCCGACCAGCACGCCGAAGCCGCCCAGGGCTTCAGCGGCGCGAAAGCCGTCCTCGTCGGTCAGGTCGTCTCCCAGCATGACCGGAACGGCGCCGGCGAAGGGAGGCTCCTGCATGAAGGCCTGAAGGGCCGTGCCCTTGCTCGTCCCCGGCGTTTTCAGCTCGACCACCAGGTTGCCGGCCTGCATGGCCAGCCCTGTCTCGTCCGCCAGCTGCCGGGCGAGGGCCAGGGCCGCACCCGCATGGTCGGGGGCGCCGCGATAGTGCAGGCCTGCCGAGACGGTCTTGTCCTCGACGATGATGCCGGGCCGGGTTCGCGCGAAGGCTTCGAACGCCGCCACCGCCTCGCGCACCGCCGGGGCGGGGTCCATGCGGTGCAGCGAGCCATCCGCGCAGCGCCGCTCCAGGCCGTGAACGCCCGAAGCCGAAGCCGTGCTGGCCTCGGCGATGCGGTCGATTTCGGCGATGGTCCGCCCGCTGATGATGGCCACGCGGTGGGCCAGCCGCCGGGCCACGGCCTTCAGCGCCGCCGTCCGCTCTGGCCGGGGCCCGACGGCGTCCGGGGTCTCGGCCAGCGGCGCGAGCACCCCGTCCATGTCCAGGAACAGGGCGGGGCGGGGGAGTCGGATGGGTGGGGAGGGCAGACGCGTCGCGGCCGCGATCGGCGCGGGCGCGCCGTCGATGATCGGGTCGGGGATGGGCATGGCTTCTTCTAACGCAGTCGTGCGGCGAAGGTTGACCCCGGGGCGGCATTTTCTCGCAGCGCAGCAGCAGCCCGGGCGGCCCGGCGATTGAGAAATTCCCCCCGATGCGCCACATCGCGGGGATGACCGATGCCGAGAACGCCCCCCTGTCCGCCGATCCCGCCGCCATGACGGCGCGGGCCCGCGAGGTCATACGCCTCAACGTAGAGGCCCTGCAGGCGCTGGAGGCCAGCCTCGGCGACGACCTTGCCCGTGCGGTCGAGATCATCCTGTCGCGGCCCGGCTATGTCGTCGTCACCGGCATGGGCAAATCGGGCCACATCGGCGGCAAGATCGCCGCCACCCTGGCCTCGACCGGAACCAACGCCTTCTTCGTCCATCCCGCGGAAATGAGCCACGGCGACCTCGGCATGCTGAGGAAGGACGTCACCCTGCTGGCCATCTCCAACTCGGGCGAGAGCCGCGAGCTGCGCGATCCGCTGATCTTTTGCCAGCGCGGGGGCATCCCCGTGATCGGGATCACCCAGCGGCCCAGCAGCTTCCTCGGCCGCTCATCCGCGGTGTGCCTGACCCTGCCGCAGGTCGCCGAGGCCTGCCCGAACGGTCTGGCGCCGACGACCTCGACGCTGATGACCCTGGCCATGGGCGACGCCCTGGCCATGGTGCTGATGGACCGCCGCGGCTTCACCGCCGAGGACTTCGGCCTGCACCACCCCGGCGGCAAGCTGGGCATGAGCCTGCAGAGCGTGCGCGACTGGATGGGCGACCGCCCGCCGGCCCCGGTCACCGTGCCGTTGACCGCCAGCTTCGCGGAGGTCGTCTCCGCCATCACCGAGGGTCGCAAGGGCGCGGTGGCGGTGCTGAACGGCGACGGAACCCTGGCCGGCATCGTCACCGACGGCGACGTGCGTCGCGCCTTCGCCCGCCCCGAAGTCTCGGGACTGACGGCGGCCGACATCATGAGCCCCCGTCCCAAGGTCATCGCCCCCGACGCCCGCATGAGCGACGCCATCGACCTGATGACCCAGAACAAGATCGCGACCCTTCTGGTCCTCGAGGACGAGCGCCCCGTCGCGATCGTCCACATCGCCGAGCTGATGCAAGCGGGGTACGTCAGCTAGGGATCAGGCAGTAGGCAACAGGCAACAGGTAAGGCGACTATCCGTCCGCTAGCCCCAGACCGGCCGGGCGCTTCTGCGAGGCCCGCGACCCTGCTGCCTGCTGCCTGTTGCCTCCCTCAGTACGCCACCCGCCCGTCAACATTCCCCGGCGGCGCATAGCGGCAGGCCAGCACAGACCGGTCGCCGCGGCTTTCGATCGCGCAGCCGACGTGGGTGGTCTCGCGCCAGACCAGCTGGGTGTAGTGGGCCACGTCGACCCAGTTGCCCGTCCGGCTGACGTCAGGGAAGACGCCGCGGCGATAGTCCGCCTTCTCCGCCGCCCACTCCGCCACCATCTCCTCGGGCGTCCACGTCCGGCCGCCCCAGCCGGTCCACAGGTTCTCGCCATGACCATGCGGCGACGGGTCGTGGGCGAAGGTGTCGCTGGCGATCAGCCGGCGCGCCCATTCCCGCGCCTCGGCTTCCAGCGCGTCCGCCCAGCGCAGCGGCGGCGAACCGACCCGCGCCCGCTCGGCGTTGTGCGCGTCCAGCAGCCTGCGCTCTACCTCGCTGGAAGGCGCGGTCGAGCGCGGCGGCGGGATCGGCTGCACGGCCCGCGGCTGCTGCGACGGCTGGATGACCCGCAGGCCTCCGGGGTCCGCGCAGCCCGCGCTCCCCGTCAGCAGCAGGCCGGCCAGCGCCAGTCTGATCAGCACCGGCGGCCTACCGAAGCTGGGCGCCGTCCCCGAAGGGTTCGTCGGCCAGGGCGCTCTCGACGTCGCTGCCCGGGAAGGTGCGCGGCTCGGCGCCCTTGCCGGCCTGGTACTCCTCGATGGCCGTGCGCCGACGCAGGCGCATCTGGTCGGCCAGCAGGTCCATGTCGAGGCCGGCCGCGCGCGCCTGGCTGAACATGCCCTCCGACCGCTTCTCCTCCTCCTCGACGTGGTGCTCGATCATCTCCGACAGCACCTTCACCTGGGCGTCGTAGAAGGCTTCGTCCGGGCCGCCCGCCTCGATCACCGCGATCAGCACCTTGGCGGCGTCGTGCTCGACATAGGCCTCGTCGACCAGGTCTTCCTCGATGCGGCCGCGGCAGGCCGGGTAGAAGATCTCTTCCTCGATCGCGGTGTGAACCTTCAGCTCCAGGCAGATCTGCTCGGCCAGGCTCTGCTTGGTCGCCTTGCCGTTGGTGTTCTCGAACTTCTCGAACAGCTCCTCCACACGGCGGTGGTCCGCCTTCAGCATGGCGATGGCGTCCATTTCTTCATAGGTCTGGGCCATTGGGGTTCTCCTGATCAGCTGGCTTCGGGGACAGAAGCCGGCAACCGGCGCGGCGTTCCCGCGACGATCAAGGTGAGAGTCGTTCGCGCCGCCGTGCGAGACGCCCGGGGTGTCACCTTTCGCCCCTTTCGTGTCCCGGCCCTGTATTCCGGACCCTCGCGCTCGCCCCGCTGTGCGGGTGCGGGGTCTGCCGCGACGGCGGCCTCGGCGGTTGCAGGGCTGCTCGGAATTGCAATTCACCCGCCCGACGCTTCCGACCCTTAGAACGCCGGGGCGCCGCCTTGTTACTTGACGTTGACGTAAACGTAGGGTTTGTGGCGAACCACCTTCCGTCCTTATTGGAGACGCACCCATGGCCGACGCCTACATCTACGACGCGGTCCGCACGCCGCGCGGCAAGGGCAAGAAGGACGGCTCGCTGCACGAGATCACCGCCCTCAGCCTCGCCACCCAGGTGCTGGAGGCCCTGCGCGACCGCAACGGCCTCGACACCTCCAGGGTCGACGACGTCATCCTCGGCTGTGTGACGCCCGTCGGCGAACAGGGCGCTGACATCGCCCGCACCGCCGTCCTCAATGCCGGCTGGGCCCAGACGACGGCCGGCGTCCAGATCAACCGCTTCTGCGCCTCGGGCCTCGAGGCCGTGAACATGGCCGCGGCCAAGGTGAAAGCCGGAGAGGCCGACTTCGCCGTCGGCGGCGGCGTCGAGGCCATGAGCCGGGTGCCGATGGGCTCGGACGGCGGCGCCTGGCCGATCGATCCGTCCTCGGCCTTCCCGACCTATTTCGTGCCGCAGGGTGTCTCGGCCGACATGATCGCCTCCAAGTGGGGCTTCAGCCGCGACGACGTCGACGCCTATTCGGTCGAGAGCCACAAGCGCGCCGCCCGTTCGTGGGAGGAAGGCCGCTTCTCGAAGTCGGTGGTGCCGGTGAAGAACCAGCTCGGCCTGGTCCAGCTGGACCGCGACGAGACCATCCGTCCCAACACCGACATGCAGACCCTCGGCGCGCTGAACCCGTCCTTCGCCATGATGGGTGAGATGGCCTTCGACGCCGTGATCAACCAGCGCTACCCCGAGGTCGAGCGGGTCAACCACGTCCACACCCCGGGCAACTCCTCGGGCATCGTCGACGGTTCGGCCGGCGTGCTGATCGGCTCGCTGGAAGCGGGCAAGGCGCTGGGCCTGAAGCCGCGCGCGAAGATCCGAGGCGCCGCCTCGATCGGGTCCGAACCCTCGATCATGCTGACCGGCCCCGAGTTCGTGACGCAGAAGCTGCTCGGCAAGCTGGGCATGACCACCGCCGACATCGACCTGTGGGAGCTCAACGAGGCCTTCGCCGCCGTGGTGCTGCGCTACATGCAGGCGCTCGACATCCCGCACGACAAGATCAACGTCTGCGGCGGCGCCATCGCCATGGGCCACCCGCTGGGCGCCACCGGCGCCATGATCACCGGCGTGGTGCTGGACGAGCTGGAGCGCTCGGACAAGGAAACCGCCCTGATCACCCTGTGCA
>JAEZIH010000045.1 GCA_023416055.1 Pseudomonadota bacterium
GCGAAGCGGTACTGGGCGTCGGAGTTGATGGTCAGGGTGCGGCCGGTCTGGGCCGTGACCAGCGGATCGAACCAGGCGCTTTCCACGAAGACGTCGACCGTCTCGTCCGAACAGCCGGTGGACTCGCCGCCCATGACGCCACCGAGGCCGATCGGCCGCTCGCCGGCGGCGTCGGCGATGACGCACATGGACGGGTCCAGGGCATAGGTCTTGCCGTCGAGGGCGATCAGCTGCTCGTGGGTGCCGGCGGCGATGCCTTCCGCACCTTCCGACAGCTGGCCGCCGCGCACGACGATCTCGCCGCCCACCAGCTTGGCCGCGTCATAGACGTGCAGCGGCCGGCAGCGGTCGTAGGCCACCAGATTGGTGACGTCGACAAGCCGGTTGATCGAACGCAGGCCGATGGCCGTCAGGCGGCGCTGCAGCCACTCGGGGGACGGTCCGTTCTTCACGCCGCGGATCAGACGGCCGGCGAAGACCGGGCACATCCCCGGCGCCTCGATGCGCACGGAGACAGGCGAGGGATACGCCCCCGCCACCGGCTCGATCGACGGTGTCTTCAGCCGCCCCACCCCGGCGGCGGCCAGATCGCGGGCGATGCCGGCCACGCCCAGCCAGTCGGCCCGGTTCGGGGTCACCTCGAAGTCGATCACCGGTTCGGCGCCGAAGACCCCGGCCGCCGGCGCCCCGACCGGCAGGGCGTCGTCCAGCTCGAGGATGCCGTCGCTTTCGCCAGCCAGCTCAAGCTCCGCGGCCGAGCACAGCATGCCGTTGGAGACCACGCCGCGCACCGGCTTCTCGACCAGCGTCACGCCCAGACCCGGCACATAGGCCCCGATCGGGGCGTAGATGGTGGTCAGCCCCGCGCGCGCGTTCGGCGCGCCGCAGACGATCTCCTTGCGTCCATCCACCGTGTCGACCTGGCAGACCTGCAGCCGGTCGGCGTTCGGGTGCCGCTCGGCCGAGACGATCTTCGCCACCGTGAACGGGGCCAGGGCGGCGACCGGATCGTGCACCTCCTCGACCTCGAGGCCGGCCATGGTCATGGCCTCGGCCACGGCCTCGACCCCCGCCTCCGTTTCGAGGTGGTCCTTCAGCCAGGAGAGGGTGAATTTCACGCCTTGGGCTCCGACCCGGCGGCGATCTCCGACAGCGGCTTGATGCTCTGCAGCTCGTCCAGCAGCGCGTCAGAGCCGGTGAAGCCGACCTGCACGAAGCGGCAGCGCACGAAGCGGCAGTCCTTCATCCCGACCAGACCGGCCATCTTGTCCTGGCTCAGCGGGCGGTAGAGCAGGGTCCGCATATCGCTGGTCGTCCCCATGGCGCAGCCCTCGAACACGGTGCCGTTCATCACTGCCATCACCGCCGGCCCCTCGATGACGCAGTCGGTGAAGGTCTTGGCCTCGATGAACATCTGGCCGGCGTTCCAGTGCTGAACGGCCAGCTGCGGAAGCCACACGGCCTCCTTCTCGAAGCTGGTGCGGGCCACGAGGGCGCGGCCGGCGGCTTCCTCGGCGGACATGGCGGGGTTCTGGTCGGTCATGGCTCGTCTTTCGGTCTGGCTGGGTTCAGGCGGTCGTGGGGACCTGCTCGACCAGCATGTTCAGCAGCTCCTCGCCGCCGGTGATGCCCAGGGTCTGGAACTGGCAGTTGCGGAAGGTGCAGTTGCGCACGGGGATGGCGCCGATGGCCATGCGGCCGCTCATCGGCTGGAACAGCATGTTGCGCATGTCGCCGCCGACCGCGCCGAAGTTGACGCCGTCGAAGAGGACGCCTTCCAGCGCAAGCATCACGGCCGGCCCCTCGATCTGGCAGTCGACGAAGGTGCGGTTCTCCAGCACGGCGCCGCCGCCGGTCTGGAGGGTGGCGCGATAGAGGTCGAACAGGGCGAAACGCCCGCCGTTGAACTCCAGGGAGCGCGGATCGATCTCGCGGGGGGTCGTCGTATCGGTCATCAGGACAGTCCGCTGGCGGGGTTGGGGGCGGCGAAGGCCGAGAATCCGTAGTGGGCCAGCCACCGGGTGTCGGCCTCGAACATGGGGCGAAGGTCGGGGATGCCGTACTTCAGCATGGCGAGGCGATCCACGCCCATGCCGAAGGCGAAGCCCTGGTATTCGTCGGGGTCGATGCCGCAGTTGCGCAGCACGTTCGGGTGCACCATCCCGCAGCCCAGGATCTCCATCCAGCTGTCGCCCTGGTTCAGCTTCAGCTCGCCGCCCGAGCGGTCGCAGCGGATGTCCATCTCGGCCGACGGCTCGGTGAACGGGAAGTGGTGCGGCCGGAACCGGGCGTCGACGTCGTCGACCTCGAAGAAGCGCGCGACGAAGGTCTCCAGCGTCCACTTCAGGTGGCCCATGTGGATGTCGCGGTCGATCACCAGGCCCTCGACCTGGTGGAACATGGGCGTGTGGGTGGCGTCCGAGTCCTTCCGGAAGGTCCGTCCGGGCGCGATGATCCGGATCGGCGGCTTCTGGCTCATCATCGTCCGCACCTGCACCGGGCTGGTGTGGGTGCGCAGCACCTTGCGCTCGCCCGTTTCCGGGTCAGGACGGAGGAAGAAGGTGTCGTGCGTCTCGCGCGCCGGGTGCTTGGGCGGGAAGTTCAGGGCGGTGAAGTTGTGGAAGTCGTCCTCGATGTCGGGGCCTTCCGCCACCGCGAAGCCCATGTCGGCGAAGATGGCGACCATCTCGTCCATCACCTGCATGGTCGGGTGCACCGAGCCCTTGCGGCGCGGCCGCGACGGCAGGGTCAGGTCGACGTGCTCGGCCTTCAGCCGGGCGTCCAGCTCGGCCGCCTCCAGCTCGGCCTTGCGCGCCGTCAGGGCGGCCGACACCCGATCGCGCAGACCGTTGATCATCGGCCCCTTCTCGCGCCGCTCCTCGGGGCTCATCGCCCCCATGCCCTTGAGCAGGCCGGAGATCGAGCCCTGTTTGCCGAGGGCGGCGACGCGCAGCTCCTCGACGGCGGCGGCGGTCTCCGCCGAGCCGATGGCGTTGATCAGGTCGAGTTCGAGCTGGTTGAGGTCGGTCATGTCGGGTGTCGTCTAGCCGCTGCGGCCGAAAGCAAAAAGCCCCCCGGCCTGCGCCGGAGGGCTTTTGCGTCTTCCGTCGCCGGAAAGTTGCTTACGCCAGGGCGGCGCGGACCTTGTCGGCCACGGCCTTGAAGGCGGCTTCGTCAGCGGCCATGGCAGCGAGCACCTTGCGGTCCAGCTCGATGCCGGCCTTGCCCAGGCCGTGGATGAACTGGCTGTAGGTGAAGCCTTCCAGGCGGGCGGCGGCGTTGATGCGCTGGATCCACAGGGCGCGGAAGCTGCGCTTCTTGTTGCGGCGGTCGCGGTAGGCGTACTGACCGGCGCGGTCGACGGCGGCCTTGGCGGCGCGGATGGTGTTCTTGCGGCGGCCGTAGAAGCCCTTGGCCTGCTTCAGGACCTTCTTGTGCTTGGCGTGGGACGTAACGCCCCGTTTGACGCGAGCCATGATGTGTTTCCCTTCGGGAGGTCCCTGGCGGTCGCCGCGCGGCGGTTCGCTGCTTCAGGGACGATGTTCAAATTCGATGCGATGGAGGATCAGTTCGTGCGGCGCGCCGATCAGGCGTACGGCATGTAGGACTTGATCTTCCGGGCGTCGGCGTCGGCCATGACCGAGGTGCCGCGGTTCTGGCGGATGTACTTGGAATTGTGGCTGA
>JAEZIH010000075.1 GCA_023416055.1 Pseudomonadota bacterium
CAGCCGCACCGCGTGCGCAAGGGCGGGGCCCGCGACGCCCGTCCGACGCCCGAGCGGGCCTATGACCCGATGGCCGGCGAACGCCCGCGTCAGGTCGCCAACGATCCTCGCCGGGCCGAGCCCAAGCCGGTCGGCGAACTGGCGCGCCGCCCGCGTCGCCGCCGCCCCTCCAGCGGCGGCAAGGGCTACGTGGCCAAGGCCTGACCCTCGCGCGGAAAACCAGACTGTCGATGCGCCCGCGAGCAACACTCGCGGGCGTTGTCGTCTTCACAGAATACGCGTCTTTCTGCACTATGGCCTGAAGCAGGAAACACGCGATGGCTGTCACATTCCACCACGAGCCGGACCGACGCCGCCTTCTCGTCACCATCTCTCCGGGCACCCGCTGGACGGCGTTCGAGGCGGCGATCATGAAGGCGCTGGCTGACCAGCCCGCCATCGCCGACTGGAACCTGATCATTGACGACCAGGGCCCGACCGAGGACGTGACCGTCGACGGCATGGTCCGCATGGGCGAGGCCTTCCGCCGCCTTGCCCGGCAGCCTGAACGCGACACCTTTACGGTGGTGGTGACCGCCGACCGCTTCTTCGCCTCCTGGGCCCAGGTCATCGACGCCAACTACGGGCGCCGAAAGCACCACGCCGCCCCGACGGTCGAGGCCGCCGGCCGCCTGCTGGACCGCCTGGAGGCGGGCGCCGGGGGGCCTCGCTGAGGCGCTCCAACCGGAACCGCGGGGCCGGGGCGGGCTTTTAGCGCCCATGGCTTCGTCTCCCCTGCGCCTGCCGGGCCCGCTGCAACAGCGGCTGAACGACATGGCCGCCGGGATGATGTCGGCCCCCGGCCTCGACATCGACTTCTCCAAACCGCCGGGCGCGCCCGCCCTGACGCCGCCCGACTCGGTTTCCTGGCGCGTCTTCAAGAACCCCGTCAGCCTCTACATCGGCGGCGTCGCCGCCGTGCTGCTGGAGCTGGCCGAACCGCGCGTCCGTTCGGGCGTGTGGGACCACACCAGCTTCCGCACGGATCCGGTCACCCGCCTGCGCCGCACCGGCCTCGCGGCCATGGTCACCGTCTACGCCGACCGGGAGACGGCGCAGCGGATGATCGCCGGGGTCAACCGACGGCATTCGAGGATCAGCGGGACGGCGGACGACGGCTCCACCTATGCGGCCGACGATCCCGACCTGCTCGACTGGGTCCAGACCACCGCCAGCTTCGGCTTCATCCACGCCTACGCCCGGTACGCGGCGCCGCTGACCGACGCAGAACGCGACCGCGCCTGGGCCGAGGCCGGCCCCGCCGCCGCCCTGTACGGCGCCCGCAACAGCCCCGCCTCGGAAGCCGATTGGCGCCGCGTGCTGGCGTCCATGGCGCCGAACCTCGGGCCTTCGCCCGTTCTCGGCGAGTTCCTCGCCATCATGCGCAAGGCCCGCGCCCTGCCCTCGGCCGGAAGGCTGGCCCAGCCCATGCTGATCCGCGCCGCCGTGGACCTTCTGCCCGAACCGCTGCGGGCCCGGCTGGAGCTTGATGGCCAAGGCCTGGCCGCGGCCGAGCGCCCCCTCGTCCGCGCCGTGGGCGCCGCGGCCGACCGGCTGGTGCTGGAGAGCGCCCCGCCGGCGCAGGCCTCTCTGCGCATGGGCCTGCCCGCGGACTGGCTCTACCGGCGCGACCGGGTCAGGCCTGAATAGCGAAACGCCCGCCGGGCCTCCCCCGACGGGCGTCTGAGTTCCGAACTACCGCTCGTTTCAGGCGGCGGCGCTGACAGCGCCCTCGGCCGGGTCGCGCAGCACGTACCCGCGGCCCCAGACGGTCTCGATGTAGTGCTTGCCGCCGGCCGCCGTGGCCAGCTTCTTGCGCAGCTTGCAGATGAAGACGTCGATGATCTTCAGTTCCGGCTCGTCCATGCCGCCGTACAGGTGGTTGAGGAACATCTCCTTGGTCAGGGTCGTGCCCTTGCGCAGGGAGAGGAGCTCCAGCATCTGGTACTCCTTGCCGGTCAGGTGGACGCGATGGCCGTTCACCTCGACGGTCTTGGCGTCGAGGTTCACCGCGATCTCGCCGGTGTGGATGATGGCCTGGGCGTGGCCCTTGGAGCGGCGCACCACCGCGTGGACGCGGGCGATCAGCTCGTCCTTGTGGAACGGCTTGGTCATGTAGTCGTCGGCGCCGCCGCCGAAGGTCTTGACCTTGGTCTCGATCTCCGAGGTGCCGGAGAGGATCATGACGGGGGTGTTGACCTTGCCGACGCGCAGCTGGCGCAAGACTTCCAGGCCGTTCATGTCGGGCAGGTTGAGGTCGAGCAGGATCAGGTCGTAGTCGTAGATCTTGCCGAGATCGATGCCTTCTTCGCCGAGGTCGGTCGTGTAGACGTTGAAGCCCTCCGACTTCAGCATCAGCTCGATGCTCTGCGCCGTCGCATGATCATCTTCGATAAGCAGGACGCGCATTGATGCCCCTCCAGGCAGAGCTTGGCTATAACGTAACTGCCCCGTTTCGGGGTAACCTTGTTCGGACGTTAACGGCGGAAAAACTTAAGAAGGGTTAACGCCTGTCCCAAAACGAATCGTAGGCTGATTTGCGAATCGGCGTCGAGAGTCCCGAGTCAACGCGGCGACATTTTTTTAACCATTTCCCGACCTCCGCCGCGCCTGCGTCCGATATCGACGCATCCTAGGTTTATCTTCCTATCTCCGATGGCGCCCACGAGAGCCGCGCCTTCACGGAGGACGGGAGCATCAAGATGGAAGGATATCAGCCGGCGGTCCGGCCGGAGGACCGCATCAGGGCCGGCCTGGCTCTGGACCTGGTCGCCGCCTCGACAGGCGTGTCGAAGGAAGTCATGCAGCAGCGGACCCGGCTCGGCGGCAAGGCCTGTCGGGCGCGCTGGCTGGCCATGTACCTGGCCTATGTCACCTTCGGGTGGCCCATGGACCGGGTAGCGCACGCCTTCGGCCTGAACCGGTCGACGGCCGCGGCGGCCTGCCGCTGGGCCGAGGATGGCCGCGACCTCCCGACTGTGGACGATTTGCTCGAGCGACTGGAGAACTGCGCCCGCGCGGTGCTGGAGGCGCCCGCGTGCGAGCTGCCGGCATGAGCGCCGCCCGCGCCCGCCGCCTGCTGTGGCGCCCTTCCGGCTGGATCGAGGCCCTGCCCGGCGGCGGCTACGCCGTCCGCACCGGCGCCGACCGCCGGTCGCGGGTGCACATGGTCCTCGGCGAGGCTGACTTTCGCGCCCTCGCCGAGGACCCGGGTTTGACGCTCCGCCCGGGTGGGGGCTGGAAGGCCCGGCGCGTGGGCGCGCCGAGGCCCGCGCCGCCGCCCCCCGGCCGCCCCGGCTTCACCGAAGGGCGACGCGACGTGTTCGAGGCGGACGGCCGGATCCGCAGCCGGCGGGCCAATCTCACCGCCTCGGCGATCGCCTGGCTGGCCGCGCGGAGAGATCGCTTGGGAGCCCCCTGGATCGAGCCCGCCGAGCGGGCGGCGGCCGAGCGGTTGGAGCAGGAAGCGGAGATCGCCTTGTCGGGCCCTTCGCTCACCATGCGCTGGGACGCCCTGCCGCGCTCACGCGGCGGCACGGCGGCCCGCTGCGAAC
>JAEZIH010000136.1 GCA_023416055.1 Pseudomonadota bacterium
GTGCCGCGGCCGATGACGCTGTCCTGGTAGGCCTTCGGCTGCTGGAAGAAGAGCTCGAAGCAGGGGACCGAGACGACCCGCGTCGGCGTGCCCTCGGCCTCCAGCTTCTCCGCCGCGGCCAGCGCCCCCGGCACCTCGGTGCCCGTGGCGAACAGGGTGGCCTTCGCCTCGCCGTTGGCCGCCTTCAGCTCGTAGGCGCCCCTGGCCGACAGGTTCTCGCCCGCCGCCGTGGTGCGCACCGCCGCCGTCTTCTGCCGCGACAGGGCCAGGGCCGACGGCGCCGTCCTGTGCTCCAGCGCCAGCTTCCAGCATTCCATGGCCTCGACCGTGTCGGCCGGGCGGAACACCAGCAGGTTCGGAATGGCGCGCAGGCTGGCCAGGTGCTCGACCGGCTGGTGCGTCGGCCCGTCCTCGCCCAGGCCGATGGAGTCGTGGGTCAGCACGTGGATCACGCGCACGCCCATCAGCGCCGCCAGCCGGATCGACGGCCGGCTGTAGTCCGAGAACACCATGAAGGTGCCGCCGTAGGGGATCACCCCGCCGTGCAGGGCCATGCCGTTCATGGCCGCGGCCATGCCATGCTCGCGGATGCCCCAGTTGACGTAGCGCCCCTCGTAGGTCGGCGCGTCGAAGATCGGCGTGTCCTTGACGAAGGTGTTGTTCGAGCCCGTCAGGTCGGCCGAGCCGCCGATCATCTCCGGGACGGCCGCGAACAACTGATCCAGCGCCGCGCCCGAAGCCTGACGCGTGGCCTGCGCCGGCTTGGTCTCGACCAGTTCGGCGATCTTCGCCTCCAGCCGGTCGAAGGCGCCGGCGGGGAGGTCGCCGTTGACGGCGCGGGTGAACTCAGCCGCCTGCGACGAGGCCGCCAGCCGCGCCTCCCACGCCTTGCGCGCCTTGGCCCCGCGACGGCCGACCTTGCGCCAGGCCTTCTCGATGTTCTCCGGCAGCTCGAACGGATCGTGCGTCCACGACAGGCCCAGACGCGTCGCCGCCACCTCGGCCGCGCCCAGCGCCGCGCCGTGGGTCTTGTGGCTGCCTTCCATGGTCGCGGCGCCGCGGCCGATCTTCGTGCGACAGGCGATCAGGGTCGGCTTGTCCTGCTTCGTGGCCCATTTCAGGGCGGCGCGGATCTGGTGTTCGTTATGGCCGTCGATGGCCTTCACCGCCCAGCCGGCCGACTTGAAGCGCGCCTTCTGGTCGGTGGCGTCGGACAGGCCGACCTTGCCGTCGATGGTGATCTCGTTGTCGTCCCACAGCACCGTCAGCTTGTTCAGCCTGTAGCGTCCGGCGAGGGTGATCGCCTCCTGCGACACGCCCTCCATCAGGCAGCCGTCGCCGGCGATGACCCAGGTGCGGTGGTCGACCAGGTCGTCGCCGAAGCGCGCCGCCAGATGACGCTCGGCCATGGCCATGCCCACCGAGTTGGCCAGGCCCTGACCCAGCGGCCCGGTGGTGGTCTCGACGCCCGGCATATGGCCGTACTCGGGGTGGCCTGCGGTCTTCGAACCCCACTGGCGGAAGTTCGACAGCTCCTCCCTGGTCGCCGCCTTGTAACCGGTCAGGTGCAGCAGGGCGTAGATCAGCATCGAGCCGTGGCCCGCCGACAGGATGAAGCGGTCGCGGTCGGCCCAGTCCGGCCGGCTGGCGTCGAACTTGAGGTATCTGGAGAACAGCACCGTGGCCACGTCGGCCATGCCCATCGGCATGCCGGGGTGGCCGCTCTTCGCCTTTTCGACCCCGTCCATGGCCAGCACCCGGATGGCGTCCGCCATCTGCTTGGTCGAGGGCTTTGCGGATACGGCTTGGGCGTCGGTCACGGCGAGGACCTTTCGTCGGGAGGCGGAAAAAGGGGGCGCGCCGCCTTTACCCCGACGCGCTTGCGGGTTCTATACGGATTCTGGAGGATGTGACCCGAATGGACGCTGCATCGGCCGCCAAGGACCGCGTCGACCGCGCTCTGGCGCTTCTGGAACGCCGCCTGCTCGACCTCAAGAGCCGCGCCGCCGCGGCCGGCCGCGCGCCCGACGACGACCTGTTCGCGCCCCGGCCCTCCAGCGAGACCGACCGCGCCCGCATCCACGAGCTCGAAGCCGCCGGCCGCGACGCCGCCGAGGTGCTGGCCCGCGCCGCCGACGCCATCCGCCAGACCCTCTCCGACCAGGAGGCGCGCTGATGGCGACGGTGACCGTCGAAATCAACGGCCGCCCGCACGCCGTCGGCTGCGCCGACGGTCAGGAGGAGCGCGTCCGCATCCTGGCGAAACAATTCGACGCCCACGTGCGTCAGGTCGCCAGCGAGGTCGGCCACGTCGGCGACATCCGCCTGTTCCTGATGGCCGGCCTGCTGCTGGCTGACGAACTGCACGAGGCCCGGCTCGGCGCCGGCGCCCCGCCCGCCGAGGCCGCGCCCTCCACCGACGGCGTCGCCGAGGCGCTCAACGCCGTCGCCGCCCGCTTGGAGAAAATCGCCCAGGGACTCTGAGGTCCGCCATTGTTCCGCCCCGGCCGAGCGACTATCTTGGCTCCCGGCGGGTCATGCTGCGGCTCACGTCGAAGGCGACTAATCCTCGCGACCTTAATTCTCTCTACGGGATCTGTCCCTGTCCGGGCTCGTGGGCCTGGGCACACGGAGCCCACCTGGCTACCCAGGTCGAGAGGATTGAACAGTCCTTCACGGTCCTCGCGGCGCCGCCACCCCCCTTTCCCCTTGACCCTAGTCTCGCGTGAGACAATATATTGTCTCTGTTGATCGGAGGCGGATATGTCTGATTACGGCCTGCTCGCCGAGACGCTGGGCTTTCAGAACCCGCGGGGTATGACGCCGTTGGGCATCGCCCGGTCGGTGGAGGCCGGCCTGCCGACAAGTTCGCTCGCGCGGTTGGCCAAGGCGATATGTCCAGACGATGTGAACTTTCGCCATCGCCTCGTGCCCCGGGCCACCGCAGCGCGGAGCAAGGTTCTCTCGCATATGGCAAGCGAGCGTGTGGCGCGCGTGGCTCGCATCTGGGCCGAGGCGGTGTCCGTTTGGGGCGGCGAGGAGGCGGCGCGAGCATTCCTGTTCCGTCCCCACGCGATGCTGGATGATCAGCCTCCCATGACGGTCACGCTGAAGAGCGAAATGGGAGCCGAGTTGGTAAGCGACATTCTGGGCCGGCTCCGCTACGGCTCGGCCGCGTGACGGCGCAGACGCTGCAGCATGGCCTGACCGCGTATCGTATCGGCGACCCTGCAGGCGCGTTTCCCGTCTTCGACGCAACCGGCTCAACGATCCATCCAGGGCGTTGGAACGACGCCGCTCATGGGATGATCTATGCCGCTGAGCGTATCTCGACCGCTCTCCTCGAGAAACTGGTTCATGGCTCCGGCAGCCTTCCGCCCAACCAGCACTATGTTGAGATCACGATCCCTGCCGGCGTCTCCTACGAAGTGTTTCAACCTGCAGCCCACCCGGGTTGGGATCTCGCCAATATGATCGTCAGCCGGTCATTCGGCTGCGCATGGAGGGCTTCCATGAGATCAGCGGTGCTGATCGTACCCTCTGTGGTGGCGCGACTGGACAACAACGTGCTGATCAATCCGGCCCACACGGAGTTTGCGCGGATCAAATGCGGCCTTCATATCCCGGTGTATTGGGATTCCCGGCTCTTTCCGTGACCGACAAGCACGAACTGCGGGCGGCGATGCGGGCGGCGCGCAAGCGTCTGGCCGGCCTCGACCGCGAAGCCGCCCTGCGTGTCGCCGAACACGCGAATGATCTGCCCCCGGGCAAGTTGGTGGCTGTCTACCGCCCGATCGGCTCGGAACTGGACGCCGACGCCCTGTGCCTCGCCCTCGAGCGCCAGGGCCGCGAGCTATGTCTCCCGGTCGTCATCGAGCGCGACGCCGCGATGATCTTCCGCCGCTGGCGCTTCGG
>JAEZIH010000206.1 GCA_023416055.1 Pseudomonadota bacterium
GCGGGGGGGGGGGGGTGTGGGGGGGGGGGCGTGGCAGGGAGGCTCAGGAAAGGGCGCGGGAGGCTGGTCGCCTGTTCGACGGAGCCCGATAGCGGTTCCGCCTGAATCAGCCTGCCGCCACCCCCACCCAAAGCCTCCCCCATCGAGGGGAGGGCATCTGATGCGCCGGCCCTGTTGTGAAGAACCTCAGCCGCCCGAACAGGCGCCGCCGGTTGCTGGGAATCCGCGGAGTTCCGCCCCGCTCGCGGAAATCTTCCCTCACCTTTTCAGTCACATCGAATTTTCCGAAGACGATCTTTCCGCCTGAGGAAAGACCAGCCGCATAATGCGCCCCCGGTCTTTGACAATCGAACCCCCGCCGCTCCGCCCAGGAGCCGCGCTCCTCAACCGCCCAAGGGCGCCGACATGCGCCCTGCCTCGTTCAGGCGCACGTTCCAACCCTCGTCGCCGCTCAGCGCCGGCGAAACGGAATCGCCAAGTCCCTGAATTCCCTCATAGCGCATGTCGACTCTGCCGACTCTGTCGACTCGAATTCCCTCGCGCCTGGCGGCAAGAAATTGCTCGCCGCCGCGGGCGACCTGACCCTGCTGCCTGCTGCCTGCTGCCTGCTGCCTGCCCCGGTTGACGCCCCGGCCCCCTCTGCCACTGTCCTGCATCGCTTCGAGGGAGTCCGTCATGATCCGCGCCGTCCTGCTGTCCACCGCCGCCGCCCTGCTGGCCTTCCCCGCTGCGGCCCAGGACGAGGCGGCCGCCCGGCGCATCCTCGAACGGACCCCGCTGATCGATGGCCACAACGACCTGCCGTGGGCCCTTCGGCAGGGGTTCGGCAGCGATCCTTACGGGTCGACCTGACCGCCAACCTCGACGCCACCACCGACCTGCACACCGACATCCCCCGCCTGCGCGCCGGCGGCGTCGGCGGCCAGTTCTGGTCCGTCTACGTCCCCGCCGGCCTCGAACCGGTCGAGGCCGCCAAGGCCACCTTCGAACAGATCGACGTGGTCAAGCGCATGGTCGCCGCCCACCCCGACGTCTTCGAGCTGGCGACCACCGCCGACGACATCCAGCGCATCCACCGCCGCGGCCGCATCGCCTCCCTGATCGGCATGGAGGGCGGCTATTCGATCGACGATTCGCTGGGACTGCTGCGCGAGTTCTACGACGCCGGCGCCCGCTACATGACCCTGACCCATTCGACCACCACCACCTGGGCCGACAGCGCCACCGACGCGCCGAAGTGGGGCGGCCTCAACGCCTTCGGGGAGGAGGTCGTCCGCGAGATGAACCGCCTCGGCATGATGGTCGACCTCAGCCACGTGTCCGAGGAGACCATGCTGGACGCCATGCGGGTGTCCGAGGCCCCGGTGATCTTCTCCCACTCCTCGGCCCGGGCCGTCACCGGCCATCCCCGCAACGTCCCCGACAGCGTCCTGCGCCGGATGGCCGAGGACGGCGGCGTGGTCATGGTCACCTTCGTACCCGGCTTCATCAACGAACAGGTCCGCGCCTGGGGCGCCGCCCGCTCGGCCGAGGACGCCCGGCTCAAGTCGCTGAACCCCGGCGACCCCGACGCCGTCCGCGCCGGCCTCCAGGCCTGGACCGCCGCCAACCCGGCCCCCCGCGCCGGCCTGCAGGACGTGGTCGCCCACATCCAGCATGTCCGCGACGTGGCCGGCGTCGATCACGTCGGCCTCGGCGGCGACTTCGACGGCGTCGGCAGCCTGCCCGACGACGTCGACGGCGTGGACGCCTACCCCCGCATCCTCGCCGCCCTGATGGCTGCCGGCTGGAGCGAGGCCGACATCCGCAAGCTGGCCGGCGAGAACCTCCTGCGGGTCATGGCCCAGGTCGAGGCCGTCGCCCAGCGCAAGCGCGGCGACCGCCCCAGCCTGGCGAAGCTGCCGGACGAGGGCGCGCCGGAATAGGCCTCAGCCGGTCTGCCTCAGCCCCTCCCACAGGGCGATGCCGGCGCTGACCGACAGGTTCAGCGACCGGGCCTCAGGCCGGATCGGGATCACCACCCGCGCGTCGGCGGCGGCGTGGACATGGTCCGGCGCCCCCGAGGTCTCGCTGCCGAACAGCAGGGTGTCCCCGGCCTCGAAGGCGAACCGGTCCAGCGGCGTCGCCCCCTTCGTCGTGAACAGCACCAGTCGCCCCGGTCCCCGGTCGCGCTGGAATTCCTCCCAGCCGGCGTGCCGCGTCATGTGTCCCAGCGGGCCGTAGTCCAGCGCCGCCCGCTTCATGGCGCGGTCGTCGAAACGGAATCCCGTCGGCTCGATGACGTGCAGTTCGACCCCGAAACAGGCGCTCAGACGGATGCAGGCGCCGACGTTCTGCGGAATGGCCGGTTGAAAAAGGGCGAGACGCATTCTAAGGCCCTCATACGCGCGGCCCGGGGGCTTGTCGCGGCTCGAATTGCGACCGTTTCTCACGAAGCGTCAGCATATTGCGGCGATGGGCCGCAAAGCCGGGCCGGGCCAGCCATTCCGGATTTCGCTAAGGAACGACAGCGTTGCACGGCGCGCCCTCTGGCGACGCCGCCAACCGCTCAGGAGACGAATCGGTGGCTGCAGACCAGGGCGACCTGACCCATCAGGATCCCAATCGTAGAGACTTCATCCACATCGCCGCCGGCGCGGCGGCCGTGGGCGCCGGCGCCATGGCCGCCTGGCCGCTGATCAATTCGATGAACCCAGCCGCCGACACCCTGGCGCTATCGACTATCGAGTTCGACCTGACCAAGGTCCAGGAAGGTCAGCAGGTCGTCATCAAGTGGCAGGGCAAGCCGGTGTTCGTGCGCTACCGCACCCCGGCCGAGATCGAGCGCGCCCGCGCCGACGACCGCGCCGGGCTGAAGGATCCGCAGACCGACGCCGACCGCGTAAAGCCGGGCCACGACCAGTATCTGGTGGTGATCGGCTCGTGCACCCACCTGGGCTGCGTGCCGACCTTCGGCGCCGGCGATTACGGCGGCTGGTTCTGCCCCTGCCACGGCTCGCACTACGACACCTCGGGCCGCATCCGTAAGGGACCGGCCCCGGCGAACCTGGTGGTGCCGACCTATGAATACGTGTCCGACACCCGCGTGAAGATCGGCTGAGGACGGGCGAGAAAACGATGAGCGATCACGAATCCACCTACGTCCCCAAGACCGGCATCGAGAAGTGGTTTGACAGCCGCCTGCCGATCATCCGCTTCGGCGCGGACTACATGTCCCTGCCGACCCCGAAGAACCTCAACTACTGGTGGACCTTCGGCGGCATCCTGGCCCTCTGCCTCGTCGTGCAGATCGCCACGGGCATCATCCTGGCGATGCACTACGTGCCGAACGTCGACATGGCCTTCGCCTCGGTCGAGCGCATCATGCGCGACGTCAACGGCGGCGACCTGATCCGCTACACCCACGCCAACGGCGCCTCGATGTTCTTCATCGCGGTCTACCTGCACATGCTGCGCGGGCTGTATTACGGCTCGTACAAGGCGCCGCGCGAGATGATCTGGATCGTCGGCTGCCTGATCTTCTTCCTCATGATCGCCACCGCCTTCCTCGGCTACGTCCTGCCGTGGGGCCAGATGTCCTTCTGGGGCGCCGAGGTGATCACCAACCTGATCGGCGCCGTGCCGCTGGTCGGCGAGCCGATCCTGATCTGGCTGCGCGGCGGCCCGGCGATCGACAACGCCACCCTGAACCGCTTCTTCTCGCTGCACTACCTGCTGCCGTTCGTCATCGCCGGCTGCGTCGTGCTGCACCTCTGGGCCCTGCACCACGCCGGCCAGAACAACCCCGTCGGCATCCTGATCCCCAAGGACCGCCTGAAGAAGGACACCGTCCCCTTCCACCCGTACTATACGGTGAAGGACGGCTTCGCGATCGTGCTCTTCCTGATCCTGTTCGCGGTCTTCGTCTTCTTCATGCCCAACGCCCTGGGCCACGCCGACAACTACATCCCGGCCAACCCGCTGCAGACCCCGGCGCACATCGTGCCCGAGTGGTACATGCTGCCCTTCTACGCCATCCTCCGCGCCATCCCGGACAAGTTCGGCGGCGTGGTGGCCATGTTCGCGGCGATCGGCGTGCTGTTCATCCTGCCGTGGCTGGACACCTCGAAGGTGCGCTCGATGCGCTACCGCCCGGCGATGCGGACCTTCTTCGTCATCTTCGTGCTGGTCGGCATGGGCCTCGGCTGGTGCGGGGCGCAGCTGCCGGACGCGCCGGTCGTGCCGGGCATGCCCAGCTTCGTCCTCTTCGATGGCCAGCTGAACAGCTACCTGTGGCTGACCCGCCTGTTCACCCTCTACTACTTCGTCTTCTTCCTCGTGCTGATGCCGGTCGTCGGTCTGCGCGAGACCCCGCGGCCGATCCCGGCCACGATCTCGGAACCGGTGCTGCCCGGCGGCGACGCCATGACCGAAGCTGCGCCGGCCTCGCCCGAGAAGAAGGGCTGAGACCGACCATGACCCTCGAGACTTCGATGCGTTCGATGAAAAAGACCCTGGTCCTGATCGCCGCCGCGGCCGGCCTGTCCCTGATGGCGGCCCAGCC
>JAEZIH010000234.1 GCA_023416055.1 Pseudomonadota bacterium
GCCGCCAGCGCTCGGCCCGCTCGGGAATCCAGCTGTCCATCGCCTCCGGGGTCAGCACCCGCTCCTCGCCCAGCCGCGCCGACAGCCGGTCGCCCAGGGCCGCCAGATCCTCGGCCTGCCGCGCCGCCGTCTCGCCCTCGATGGAGACCTGCCGCGCGGCCATGGCCTCGACGGTCTCCGCCGCCAGCATCAGGGCGTCGACGCCGAAGCCCAGATCCAGCCGGCCCAGCCCGGCCTCCCGGAACAGGCGCAGCCAGACCGAAGGCTCGCGCCCGGGCCGGCCGGTGCGAATGGCCAGCGAGGTCGTCCCGCCGTCGGTGCGGAAGCCGGTCAGGGTCAGGCCCCGCGCCCCCTGCCCGTCGCGTTCCAGCGCCTGCGCCATGTCGGCGGCCAGCTCGGGCAGCCGCGCCTCCACCCCGGCCAGATCGCCCAGCGGCTCGGCCCAGGCCTGCCAGGCGCGGTAGCGGGCCGGCGGCCGCACCGGCCTCAAGGCTTCGCCCTCGTGGCCCAGCGCCTGATCCAGCCGGCGCACCAGCTCCAGTCCCTCGCCGCCCCGGAAGCGTCGCGCCAGCCCCGCCCGCGGCATGGCGTAGAGGTCGCCGATCCGCTTCAGCCCGAACCGTCGCGCCTGCGCCAGGGCGGCGGGGTCGAGGCGCAGGGCGTCCAGCGGCAGCTCGGCCAGCCGCTCGCGCAGCCGCTCCTGTCCCACCACCGGGGCATGGCCGTCGGGATCGCTCCACCGCGCCAGCGCCCAGGCCGCGCCCGGCGTCGGGGCGGCGGCGCAACGGGCGGCGATCCCCGCCTCGGCCAGTCGGCCGCGGATCTGCTTCAGCAGAGCCGCCTCGCCGCCGAACAGGTGTCCCGCGCCCGTGACGTCGAGGAACAGCCCCTCCAGCCCGTCGGGCGAGGGGTCGAGGCTGACCGAGGGGGACCAGCGCTCGGCCCAGGTCGCCAGCGCCTCCAGCGCCCGCGCGTCGGCGGCCGGATCGGCGGGCTGGCACAGCAGCTGGGGCAGCATGGCCCGGGCGTCGGCCTGGCTCTGGCCGCGCTTCAGCCCGGCGGCGCGCGCGGCCGGGTTCAGGGCGTGCAGGATCACGGCCCCCCGGCTGTTCTTCAGGGTCAGGGCGAAGGGCTGGCGCGGATCGAGGGCGGGCTCAGGCGGCGAGGCCGGAACGCGCGCCCGTTCCAGCGATCGACGCCGGACGGACACCGGCCAGTCGATCAGCCAGACGGAGACGATGCGTCTCATCATCCTGCTCCAGTATCCATGCGCCGGGGCGCTCGTGGCGGCTGCGCGCCAGTTCGGCCTGCAGCCGGGCGGGGCCCGGCGCGCGCGGGTCCCAGGCGTCGCCGCGGCTGGCCAGGGTGGTCACCCGCCAGCGGCGCCGCGCAGCGCTCAGTCCCTCGAGGTGACGTGACAGGATCACCCCCGCCGCCTCGCCGTGGCGGGCCGCGAACTCCAGCCGCCGGCTCTGCGCCAGGGTGGCCTCGCCGACCGCCCCCAGCGCCAGCGACACCGCCCCCGACCTCAGCCCCTGCTCCAGCGCCCACAGGGCCTCGGCCGTCGTCGCCGCCCGCACCAGGATCGGCGCCGGCCCCGCCAGACCGGGGGCGTAAGGCCGGCCGTACTCGCCCAGCCACGGCCGCGGCAGGGCCAGCAGCACCGGCCGCCGGTCTCCCTCCGGCCGCCGCGACAGGGCGAAGGCCATCGCCGCCCCCATGTCGCGCGGCAGGGGCGCGCACGCCTCCTCCAGCGACGCGGCCGCCTCGGGGAAACGCTCCGGCGATGCGAAGGGCGTGGGGGTCATGGGGAGTCCAAAGAGAATGTTCTCTTTTTGTTCCCAAGCCCGGAGAGAGTCAAACGGGGATCGGCGCAGCGCCTGTGGAAAGCGGGATCAGCCCTTGCGGGCGCGCAGCTCGTCGCGGATCTCGGCCAGCAGCGTCTCGGTCGGGGTCGGGGCGGCGGGCGCCGCCTCCGGCTCGGCCGCCTTTTCGCGACGCAGCCTGTTGATGCCCTTGACCAGCAGGAAGACGGCGATCGCCACGATGAGGAACTGGATCAGGGTGTTCAGGAAGGCGCCGTACTGGATGGCCACCTTCTCGATCGCCTCGGTGGCCGGGTCCTCGGGCTTCAGCACCCATTCCAGGCGCGAGAAGTCGATGCCGCCGGTGACCAGGCCGATCGGCGGCATGATCACCTGGTCGACCAGGCTCTTGACGATGTCGTTGAAGGCCGCGCCGATGATCACGCCGACGGCCAGGTCGACGACGTTGCCGCGGGCGATGAACTCGCGGAATTCCGACACCATTCCCATGCTCAGGCGTCCCCGGCGTTGAGGCGTTCGCGCAGCTCCTTGCCGCTCTTGAAGAAGGGCACCGCCTTGGCCGGGACCGCGACCGTCTCGCCCGTGCGCGGGTTGCGGCCCGCCCGGGCCGGCCGGCTGCGCACCGAAAAGGCGCCGAAGCCGCGAAGCTCGACCCTTCCGCCCTCGCCCAGCGTCTCGACCATCCGGCCGAGGACGATGTTCACCACCCGCTCCACCTCCGAGTGGGTCAGGTGGGTGTTCTCGGCCGCGAGCTTCTCGATCAGCTCGGATTTGATCATGTCAGGCCCCCGCCCTCCAACGCCCTTAGCAGAGCCTACGGGTGCGTCCGCAAGCGGACGCCGGGGCACCCTAGCGTCCGGTTCCGCAAGGCAAAAGACCCGAAGGCGCCGAAATGTCGGTTAGTGGACCTTAACCCTTCCGGCCCCTGCCATGAAAAAGGGCGGCCGGATCGCTCCGGCCGCCCTCGCTCGTCCGCCTGTGGCTTGAGGCCTTACTCCTTGGAGCCGGCCTTCTCGCGCAGGGCGGCGCCGAGGATGTCGCCCAGCGAGGCGCCCGAGTCCGACGAACCGAACTGCTCGATGGCGGCCTGCTCGTCCTTCATCTCCAGCGCCTTGATCGACACCGAGACGCGGCGCGAGGCCTTGTCGATGCCGGTGATCATGGCGTCGACGCGGTCGCCGACCGAGAAGCGCTCGGGGCGCTGTTCGGCGCGATCGCGCGACAGGTCGGACTTGCGGATGAAGGCGGTCGCCGGGGCGTCCTCTTCACCGAACTTGACCTCGATGCCGCCGGTCTCGACCGCCGTCACGGTGACGGTGATCTGCTGACCCTTCTTGAAGACGTCGCCTTCCATCGGGTCGCCGCCGAGCTGCTTGATGCCCAGCGAAACGCGTTCCTTCTCGACGTCGACGTCCAGCACCTTGGCCTTGACGGTCTCGCCCTTGCGGTAGCGCTGGATGGCTTCCTCGCCCGACACGTTCCAGTCGAGGTCCGACAGGTGGACCATGCCGTCGATGTCGTTGTCCAGGCCGATGAACAGGCCGAACTCGGTGGCGTTCTTGACCTCGCCCTCGACGGTCGAGCCGATCGGGTGAGCGGCCACGAAGGCGTCCCACGGATTGTCCTGGGCCTGCTTCAGGCCCAGCGAGATGCGGCGCTTGGAGGCGTCGACGTCCAGCACGACCACGTCGACTTCCTGCGAGGTCGAGACGATCTTGCCGGGGTGGACGTTCTTCTTGGTCCACGACATTTCCGAGACGTGCACCAGGCCCTCGACGCCGGCTTCCAGCTCCACGAAGGCGCCGTAGTCGGTGATGTTGGTGATGCGGCCCGACATCTTGGCGCCGACCGGATACTTGGCTTCCACGCCGTCCCACGGGTCGGCCTGCAGCTGCTTCATGCCCAGCGAGATGCGCTGGGTGTCCGGGTTGATCTTGACGATCTGCACCTTGACGGTGTCGCCGACCGCCAGGACCTGCGACGGGTGCGAGACGCGCTTCCACGACATGTCGGTGACGTGCAGCAGGCCGTCGATGCCGCCCAGGTCCACGAACGCGCCGTAGTCGGTGATGTTCTTGACCACGCCTTCGCGGACTTCACCCTCTTGCAGCTGGCCGACCAGCTCGGTGCGCTGTTCGGCGCGGGCTTCTTCCAGGATGGCGCGGCGCGAGACGACGATGTTGCCGCGCGGACGGTCCATCTTGAGGATGGCGAAGGGCTGTTCCTTGCCCATCAGCGGAGCGACGTCGCGCACCGGACGGATGTCGACCTGCGAGCCCGGCAGGAAGGCCGAGGCGCCGCCCAGGTCGACGGTGAAGCCGCCCTTGACGCGGCCGACGATGACGCCGTTGACCGGCTGGCCGTCGGCGAAGACCACTTCCAGACGGGTCCAGGCTTCCTCGCGGCGAGCCTTGTCGCGGCTGATGACGGCTTCACCCAGGGCGTTCTCGACGCGCTCCAGGTAGACCTCGACGTTGTCGCCGACCTTCGGGATGACGGCGCCTTCGCCGACGCCGAATTCGCGGGCCGGGATGCGGCCTTCGGTCTTCAGACCGACGTCGATGATCAGGATGTCCTTTTCCATGCCGACGACGCGGCCGTGGACGACCTGGCCTTCGCCAAGGTCGCGGCCCTGGAGGGTTTCGTCGAGCAGCGCGGCGAAGTCGTCACGCGAGGGGGTGAAGTTCTGGGTATCGGTCAATGGGTTTTCTAACGGCTGTGGCGCGCGGCCGGACGGCCCCGCGCGAGGTGGTTGGAGGTTGAAAAGAGGTCGTCGGGACGCGAGGCGAATGAAGAGCCAGAAACGCCCGCGGCCGACGAGGTTGGGAGCGTTGGATTTGCGAAGCGGGTCAGAGACCGTGTTTCGCGCGCGCCGCCTCGACGATGCGGCGGGCCGCATCGAAGGCGGCCTCTATATCCATATCGGTCGTATCCAGCAAGACGGCGTCGGCCGCCTGCACCATCGGCGCCGCCCCGCGGCCGGCGTCGCGCTCGTCGCGCCTGACGATGTCGGCCAGCATGTCCGCATAGGCGATGACCTCGCCCCGCCCGGTCAGCTGCTTCCAGCGGCGCATGGCCCGCACCTCGGGCGTGGCGGTGACGAACAGCTTGGCCGGCGCCTCGGGGGCGATGACGGTGCCGATGTCGCGCCCGTCGAGGACCGCCCCGCCCGGCTGGCTGGCGAAGGCCTTCTGGAACGCCAGCAGCGCCGCCCGCACGCCGGTGTAGCCGGCCACCCGGCTGGCCGCCTCGCCGGCGCCGCGGCTGGTCAGCCGCTCCAGATCGGTCAGCTGCCCGGCGTCCAGCGCCCGCGCCACCGCCTCGGCCGCCGCCTCGTCGTCCAGCGACCCGCCGCGGTCCAGCACCCCCAGGCCGACGGCCCGGTACAGCAGGCCGGTGTCCAGATGAGCCAGGCCGTACGCCTCCGCCAGCCGGGCGGCGATGGTGCCCTTGCCCGAGGCGGCCGGCCCGTCGACGGCGATGATGAGGGAGGCGGTCATTCAGACGCCGCGATATCGGCCCCGAGCCCGCGCATCAACTGCACGAAGCCCGGAAAGCTGGTGGCGATCATCCCCGGCTCGTCCACGGACACCGGCTCGGCGGCCGCCAGGCCCAGCACCAGATGGCTCATGGCGATGCGGTGATCGCCGTGGGTGGCGACCGACGCGCCGCCGCGCACGGGCCCGCCGGTGACGATGAAGCCCTCGGCCTCCTCCTCCACCCGTACGCCGCAGGCCTGCAGCCCGGCCGCCATCAGGGCGATGCGGTCGCTCTCCTTGACCCGCATCTCGCCGATGCCCCGCATCACCGTCTCGCCTTCGGCGAAGGCGGCCGTCGTCGCCAGGATCGGATATTCGTCGATCATCGAGGCCGCCCGTTCCGGCGGCACGACCACGCCCCTGAGAGAAGAATGGCGGGCGGTGACGTCGCCGACCTCCTCGCCTCCGGCCATGCGACAGTTGGAGACGGTCAGGTCGGCGCCCATCTCGCGCCAGGTCTCGAACAGGCCGGTGCGCAGCGGGTTGAGCATGACGCCCTCGACCGTCACCTCAGACCCCGGAACGACCAGGGCCGCCGCAAGCGGAAAGGCGGCGGAGGACGGGTCGCCCGGCACGCCCACCTCCGTACCCGTCAGCCTTTGCCCGCCCGCCAGGCGCACGCGCCAGCCGTCGCCCATCGGCTCGACCACGACCTCGGCCCCGAAGGCGCGCAGCATGCGCTCGGTGTGGTCGCGGCTGGGGACCGGCTCGACCACCGTGGTCACGCCCTTCGCATTCAGCGCGGCCAGCAGGATCGCCGACTTGATCTGGGCCGAGGCGACGGCCTGCACATGGTCGATGGCCCTGAGGTCCCCGCCGGTCAGCGTTAGCGGCAGGCGATTTTCCTCGCCGTCCCAGCCGAAGCGCGCGCCCATGGCGGCCAGCGGCCCCGCGACCCGCTTCATCGGCCGCTTCCGCAGGCTGGCGTCGCCGTCGAAGGTCGCGGACACAGGAGAGCCCGCCGCCGCGCCCATCAGCAGGCGCACGCCGGTGCCGGCGTTGCCGCAGTCGATGACGCCGGCCGGCTGCCTGATGCCGCCCTGGCCGGTGACCCGCCACCGCCCCGCGCCCAGCCGCTCCACGCCGGCGCCGAAGGCCTCGACGGCGCGGGAGGTGGCCAGGATGTCCTCGCCCTCCAGCAGCCCCTCGATGTCAGTGACCCCCGTCGCCATGGCCCCGAGGATCAGCGCCCGGTGCGACATCGACTTGTCGCCCGGCGCGCGCACCACGCCCGTCAGCGCGGCGGCGCTACGGGCGGTCAGGATGGGGGAGGTCTGCACCCGGCGGTCTCCGGAAATTTCAGGCGGCGCGGGCGGCGCAGGAGATGGCTTTTGACAGCGGCCCCCCATGGTGGCAAGGGACGCGCCCGATTTCCCACTCCCGCCAAAGGTCTTTCACCGTGGCCAATCCCGAACTGGGCCAGAAGCAGGTCTGCCCGAACTGCCAGGCCAAATTCTACGACCTGAACCGTCGCCCCGCCCACTGCCCCAAGTGCGACGCGGACTTTGATCCGGAAGAGGCGCTGAAGCTGCGCAACCGCCGCGGCCGTCCGGCCGGCTACGCCGCCGACGAAACGACCGACGAGGACACCGAGGATCAGGTCGACAAGAAGAAGGTCGCCGACGACGAGGACGAGGAGGAAGCCACCTCGACCCCGGAGATCGACGAGGATGGCCACGAGCCGATCCTGACCCCGGACGACGATGACGACGACGCCCCCGTCGACCCGACCGAAGAGCCCGGCATGGGCGAGGCCGGCGACGACGACGACGTGCTCGCCGACGACGATGACGACGATTCCGTCCCCTTCATCGAGGACGAGGACGACGACTCCTTCGACGATGAAATCGTCAAGCCGGGCAAGGACGAGGACTAGGATTTTCGGCCCTCGCGCGGGTGGTTTCCGACCGCCCGCGCGGGGGCGAAAATAAATGCGGAATCCGGGCTTGATCACGATCAGGCCCTGACATAGGTTCCGCCGCCTCGCCGGGGGCCCACACCAATACCCCGGCGATCCGACCGAAAGGTTCGGGGCTATAGCTCAGTTGGTAGAGCGCTTGAATGGCATTCAAGAGGTCAGCGGTTCGACTCCGCTTAGCTCCACCATGAAGGCCCCGCGGGTGACCGCGGGGCCTTCGCCTTTTCCGGCGCCTCCGGACCGGCACGGCGATTGCTTCTTCGCGCCCGCGCAAGGAGGCACCGATGGGGTCATTCCTCACGACCCAGACCAGCAGCGTGGCGGCGATGCTCGGCAGGGTCGACCAATTCGCCCAGCGGCCGGGCGGTTCGATCATCAACGAAGGCGACGTCCGTCACATCAACGGCTTCGCCATCGATGTTTCCGGGACCAACACCCGCTGGGAAAAAACGACCGAGAGGTCGGTCCAGCCCGGCAAGGGCGTCCGCACCTTCACCCCCGAGACCGCCGCCGCCCTGCTCGCCCCCGACGCCTTGTCCTCGAGCCTGATGACGCAGGACGTGGCCTTCAGCCGCGACCAGCTGGCCGCGGTGCGCGAGCTCGGCGTCGAGGGTACGGTCCTGGAAGGCATGGCCATCGCCGCCACGGCCACGGTGATCCACACCGAAAGCGTGCCCGTCGAACAGATCCAGGGCCTTGGCTTCTACGACCGGGCGGTGACCTCGCGGGCCGACGACATCGACTACATCGGCCGCCAGCTGGCGCGCTCCGGCGAGCTCGCCGAGATCGAGCGTCGCCTCGCCCGCGAATACGGCGAGGACGTCAGGATCGCCTGGGACCCGGTGAGCCAGGAATATCTCATGCTGCGCCCGGGCCAGGCCGGCTACGACCAGGTGCGCAGCGCCCGCGAGGTGTTCGCCGACGACGTCAACCGGACGCTGCGTCAGATGGGCTATTCACCGGAAAACTTCCGGAGCGTCCTCTCGCGCTACGACGTCACCGTCTGAGCCGCCCCTCGCCGTTGAACGGCGCCCTCGCAGACCCCATCTTGGGAGGGACCGGCGCCTTGCCGATGACGGGAGGCGCGGACGGTCGCAACGCCTGCTTCGGGGGCATGAGACGTGACGACGCGCACCATCCTGTTCGACAGCCCGTTCCTGCTGGGCTTTGACCACACCCGGGCCTTGATCGACCGGGCCGCCCGCGCCGCGGCGGACAGTTACCCGCCCTATAATGTGGAGCAGCTCTCCGACCATTCGGTGCGCATCACCCTGGCGGTGGCGGGCTTCGGTCCCGAAGACCTGACCATCACCATCGAGGGCCGCCAGCTCAGCATCGCCGGCAAGCGCGAGGAAACGGCGAAAGGCGACCAGGCCTTCCTGCACCGTGGCATCGCGGGGCGCGGTTTCGTCCGCAGCTTCGTGCTCGCCGACGGGCTGGAGGTGGACGAGGCGCGGCTCGAGCACGGCCTCCTGCACGTCGATCTCAGCCGTCCGGCCGACGTTCCGGCCGTTCGGCGCATTCCCATCACGACGGGCTGAGCCAGCCGTCGTTTTCCGCGGCCGCCGCTTGCGGGGCCGAACCACACGCCACTGGGGGCGTTCAGTCGAGTACAAGGAGGCGGTCACATGACGCCGGCGATGACAAAGGAAGACTTCCGGGGCCTGGGCGCCCCCGACCTCGTCTACGTGCGTGAGATCCGCGCGGCGGACGTTCTGGCGGACACGCCGCTGCCCGAGGCCCGCAGTCTGGATATCGATCCGGATGCGGTGCTCTATGCGGTGCACGGCGCCGACGGCGAACGCCTCGCCGTGATGCTGGACCGCGAAACCGCCTTCGCCGCCGCCGTGGCCCACGAGCTTGAGCCCGTCTCGGTGCACTGAGGCGCGGTCAGCCACAGCTTTCCCGCGCGATTCGCGCCGGTTTTTCGCTTTCGATTCAACAGAAGGGCGCTTCTTCGGGCCGATTTGCCCGCCTGAGCGAAGGCCCGGTCCATAATGGCCCCGCGTTCACCCGGACGCGGGGTCTTTGACAATCCGGCCTTCGCCGTTCCGACCAGGAGCCGGCGTCATTCACAAGCCGATGTCGACTCTGTCGACTCTGTCGACTCGCTTTTTGCGCCCTCAGCCGGTCATTCCCGAACCCGGGGCATGTCGACTCTGTCGACTCGATTTCCGGTCCGGCGCGCTCAGGCAGCGGTGGCCGGGACGTTGTCCCGGACGAACAGGGCGCGAATGGCGTCGACGGTGCGGGCCTGGCGCAGCTGTTCGCGCATTTCCGGCGAACGCAGCGCTCGCGAGACGGCCGCCAGCGCCCTCAGATGCTCCGCGCCGTCCCGCGGTGGGGCGAACAGGGCGAAGATCAGGTCCACCGGCCGGTCGTCGACCGAGCCGTAGGCGACCGGCGTGTCCAGCCGCACGAAGACGGCGACGACGCGCTCGATGCCTTCCAGACGGGCATGCGGCACTGCGACGCCCGAGCCCAGGCCGGTCGAGCCAAGGGCCTCGCGCTCCAGCAGGGCCTCCATGATCCGGGCTTCCGGCAGGCCGAGAGCCTGGGCCGCGGCTTCCGCAACGGTGTGCAGGGCCTGGCGTTTCGACGACGCGCCGCTGCGCAGGACGACGCCGCCGTCCGCGAGCAAATCACCGATGTCCATGAGGCTATCCCGACTCTACCCAATCATTCCCGTTGGGCGGGCGCCGTGTAGACGACCCGCCTCGTTGTGGGAAGCACTATGACGCGACGCCGTTTACCGAACCGTGTCCGTTGAGCGACTTCGACGTCCGCTCGGGGTCGATCCAGCCCACGTTGCCGTCGGGCCGGCGGTAGACCACCGACAGGCCGCCGTGCGCAGCATTGCGGAAGACCACGACCGGATAGCCGGTCATGTCCAGCTCCAGCACCGCCCGGCCCACCGTGATGGTGCGGATCTCGGCCTCGGTTTCGGCGATGACCATGCCGACAGGCGGCGGCTCGTCCGGGGTTCCGGCGTCGCCGAACTCGGCGTCCTCGACCGAATCCGGATCCCGCAGCACCAGGCTGCGGGCGACTTCGCGGGCCGCGTCCTCGGTCTTCTCGGGCGACAGGCCCTTGGGACCGATGTGGTGGTCCTTCAGCCGACGCTTGTAACGGCGCACCCGCTTCTCGAGCTTGTCGAGGCTTTCGGTGAAGGCCGAATGGGCGTCGCCGCCCAGTCCGGACGTGAAGACCACCTGCCCCGAGGCCAGCCGCACCCAGCAGTCCACCTTGAAGCTGTGGCCCTCCTTGGTGACGATCACCTCGGCGTCCTGGGCCCCTCTTTCGAAGTATTTGCCGATCCCGTCCTGGAGTTCCTGGGTGATGCGCGAGCCTAGCGCTTCGCCGACATCAACTTGCTTGCCGCTGACCTGGATTTGCATGCCCGATAGAACGCGACCGAAGGCGTTTGGTGTCAACGCTGATCACAGTTTTGTGGCGACGCTTCAGCCAGCCTTCAGCATGCGCCGCCGCTGAACCGACGACGGAATCCGCAACGCTTCCCGGTACTTGGCGACGGTCCGGCGGGCGATGTCGATGCCGGCCTCGTTAAGGATCTCGACGATCCGGTCGTCGGACAAAACGTCGCTGTCGCGGGTCTCGCCGTCGATCATCGTCTTGATCCGATGGCGCACCGCCTCGGCCGAATGGGTCGCCCCGCCGTCGGACGACTGGATCGCGGCGGTGAAGAAGAATTTCAGCTCGAACACGCCCCGCGGAGTCGACACGTATTTGTTCGACGTCACCCGGCTCACCGTCGACTCATGCATCCCGATCGCATCGGCCACGGTCTTCAGGTTAAGCGGTCGCAGGAACTCCACCCCGAAGGCCAGGAAGGCGTCCTGCTGGCGCACGATCTCGGACGCGACCTTGAGGATGGTCTTGGCCCGCTGGTCCAGCGACTTCACCAGCCAGCTGGCCTGGGCGGCGCACTCGGCGACGAAGGTCTTCTCGGTGTCGGTCCGCGCGCCCGAGGCGACGACCCCGTGATAGCGCTTGTCCATGATCAGGCGCGGCAGGGTGTCGGCGTTCAACTCGACCTTCCAGCCGCCGGCCGGATCGGGGCGGACATGGACGTCGGGGATGACCGTCTGGGCCGGCTCGCCGCCGAAGCCCGCGCCGGGCCGCGGCGTCAGGGCCTTCAGCTCCGCGATCATCTCGGACAGGTCCTCCCCGTCCACGCCGCAGGCCTTCTTCAGAGCCGAAAGGTCGCGTTTGGCCAGCAGGTCGAGGTTGTCGAGCAGGCAGGCCATGGCCGGGTCGTAGCGGTTGCGTTCGACCAGTTGCAGCTTGAGGCACTCAGGCACCGAGCGCGCCATGATCCCCGTCGGCTCGAATCCGTGGCAGACCGTCAGCACCGCCTCGACGCGCTCCAGCGACACCCCCAGCCGGTCGGCGATCTCGGCCAGTTCGCCGCGCAGGTAGCCGCCCTCGTCCACCGCGTCGATCAGGGCCAGTGCGATAGCGTGGTCCGCGGGCGCCAACCCGGCCTGCGAGGCCTGGGCCTGCAGATGCTCCCACAGGGTGGCGTCGCGCGTGTCGGACTGCTCGCGGCCTTCGCCGTCGCCCAGGCTCCCACCCCCGCCGACCCGCGACCAGTCGTTGAGTCCCGGCTGGCTGTCCGCGCTGTCGGCCATCCGGTCGGTGGTCCGTTCGCCGGGGGCCGCGTCGCCGTAGAGGTCGTCCTCCCGCGCATCCAGCGAGCGTTCCGACTCCTGCGACCGCCCCTCCTCGAAGCTCAGCTCCGCGCCTTCGGGCGTCTCAGTCCGCTCCGCCGGCGCCTCGGCCTCGGACGACGCCTCGGCGTCCTCGCGCTGCAGCAGAGGGTTCTTCTCCAGCTCCGCCTCGACAAACGCCTCCAGCTCGAGGTTGGACAGTTGCAGCAGCTTGATCGCCTGCTGCAGCTGGGGCGTGATGACGAGCCCCTGCCCCTGTCTGATCTCCAGCCTTTGTCCGAGCACCGATGACCCCCGCCGGGCCAACTGGCCCGAAACTTGCTGTCGGCCACCCTGTGGCCGGAACGGTTAACGAGGGTCTAAGCGCAAATGGCCGCCCGGCATCGCCAGGCGTCACGGGCCGGACCCGAGATCGCTCAGAAGAGACCCGTCGGGACGTGACAGGGCGCGGCCGCAGGTTGCGGCGTCAAACAGGATCGAGGACGGTGCGACGATCATGAGAGGGGAAACGATGTCCAAGCTGATCGGACTGGCGCTCTTCGTCAGCATTTTCATGGCCGGCGGGTCAGCGATGGCGCAAAGCAGCATCGCACCCGGGCAGACAATCTCAGGCCGTTTGGAACGCGGCGATCGACTGACGACAGGGTTCGCGGCCGGGAGCTTCTACGACTGCTACCGGGTTGCTGCACGCCCTGGCCAGACCGTGAAAGTGACCGCGACCTCCGGCGACGCGGTCATCCTCGCTTTGGGAGCCAGCAGCGAGAGCTGCCCTCACAGGCTTTCCAACGCGGAGGTCAGCGCGATCGCGCCCCGCGAAGTCGTGCAGACCATTGGCCCGGCCGGCGATTACTGGGTGGTCGTGATGGGCCAGGATGAGGGCGCAGCGGCGTCCTACTCTCTGCGCATGACGGTGGTCGACAGGCCGTAGAAGGCCGCCCCACGGCCGCGCGATTCCAGGACTTCAGCCGTACATATCGCCGAGATAGACCCGGCGCACTTCCGGGTCGCGGATCACATCCTCGGCCTTGCCTTCGAACAGCACCGCCCCGCCCGAGATGATCGAGGCGTGGTCGATGATCTCCAGCGTCTCACGGACATTGTGGTCGGTGATCAGCACGCCGATGCCCTGCCCCGCCAGGTAGCGGATGACCTGACGGATATCGGCGATGGCGAGGGGATCGATGCCCGCGAAGGGTTCGTCCAGCAGCATGAAGGACGGCTTCCCGGCCAAGGCCCGCGCGATCTCGCAGCGCCGCCGCTCACCGCCCGACAGGCCGCCGGCGGGAGCCTGACGCAGGTGGTCGATGCGCAGCTCTTCCAGCAGGCGGCTGGTCTCGTCGGCGATCGCCTTCTGGCCCGAGTGATGGAGTTCGACCACCGCCCGCACATTCTGCTCGACCGTCATGCCGCGGAAGATCGAGGCTTCCTGCGCCAGGTAGCCGAGACCCATGCGCGCGCGCTGGTACATCGGCTGGGCGGTGATGTCCTCGCCGTCGAGGAAGATCTTGCCGCTGTCGGGGGCGATCAGGCCCGTGATCATGTAGAAGCAGGTGGTCTTGCCGGCGCCGTTGGGCCCCAGCAGGCCGGCGACCTGACCGCGTTCGACGTGCAGGGAGACGTCGCGCACGACCTGCCGCTGACCGAAGGAGCGGGCCAGGTTCTGGACGCGCAGACCCGTCAGGCGCGGAGCCTCGGCCGCCGCCGCGTCGGCGGGGGCGTCATGTACGTTGAGGGCGGAGAGTTCCTTGCGCGCCACGTGTCGTCCGAACCGCCCTCAGGCCCCGTTGCGTTCGGGATAGAAGACACCCTGGACGCGTCCGTTCCTGCCCCCGCCGTCCATCTCGGCCGCGCCGGTGCGCGTGTTGTAGGTCAGGCGGCCGCCGGTCATGACGTTCTCGCCCTGGGTCAGGATGACGTCGCCGCTCAGCACGATGGTGTCGTTGGCCGGGGTGTAGACCGCACGGTCGCCGCGGATGGTCTGTTCGGGCGTTACTAAATAGACGCCGCCGGTCGCCTCGACGCGGGTCAGGTCGCCGTTGCTGATGGCGCCCTCGATCCGGTCGGCGCGGATGCGGTTGTTCCCCTGGGTGAGCTCGGCGCGTCCGCGCAGCGAGATCGCCGTCGGCGTCACCGAGCCCTCGTCGGCGCCCCACATGATCGGCTGGCCGGCCTGGAAGCTCTGCGCGCCGCCGATCGTCGGCGCCGCGACGAGGGCCAGGGCGATCGCCGCCGTTCTCAGGGTTCTGGTCATGCTCATCCGTCCGACCTCGCGGCGTTGATGGTCCCGCTCACCTTGTTGTCGCCCGAGCCGCTGAATACGACCCGTTCGCCCTGTT
>JAEZIH010000176.1 GCA_023416055.1 Pseudomonadota bacterium
GCGACATCCACTCCGACCAGGAGTTTGCCTGGCCCGCCAGCTTCACCGAACGGGCGCAGCTCTCCGCCCTGCTCCTGTGCAAGGTCGCCTCGGGCGAGATCGACGCCCTGAAACTGAAACAGCTCCGCCTGGAGACCGCGTAACCGCATGCTTGTCGTCCGACCCGCCGGCCCTTCCGACCTCGATCACCTGCTGGAGCTGGCCATCCTGTCCGGCCCTGGCTTCACCAGCCTGCCCGAGGACCCGGACCAGCTGGCCGAGCGCCTCGACCTCAGCCGCGACAGCTTCGCCGGCGCCATCGAGCCGCAGGAGCGCTGGTACACCCTGATGCTGGAGGAGTCGGACACCGGCGACGTCGACGGCGTCGGCTCGGTGAAGGCGGCCGTGGGCCTGAAGCGCCCCTTCTTCTCCTTCCGGGTGGTCAACCACACCCAGTCCAGCCCCTCGCTGGGCATCCGCCTCGACCAGAAGACCCTGGTCCTGGTCAATGAATGCACCGGCTGGTCCGAGGTCGGCTCCCTGTTCCTCAAGGCCGACCGGCGCAAGGGCGGCGCGGGCCGCCTGCTCAGCCAGTCTCGCTACATGCTCATCGGCGCCGAGCCCGAGCTGTTCGCCGACACCGTGCTGGCCGAGCTGCGCGGCGTCTTCACCCCCGACGGCGCCTGCCCGTTCTGGGACCACGTGGCGCACAAATTCTTCCCGATGGAGTTCGAGGAAGCCGACCGGATGACCGGCTCGACCGACAAGCAATTCATCCTCGACCTCGCGCCACGGCACCCTATCTACGTCGAGCTCCTGCCCGAGCCGGCGCGCGCCGTCATCGGCAAGGTCCACCCCCAGGGCGTCCCCGCCATGGCCCTGCTCGAATCCGAGGGTTTCCGCCCCAACGGCCTCGTCGACATCTTCGACGCCGGCCCCACCGTCTGCTGCGACCGCGACAACATCCGCACCGTCCGCGACGCTCGCCGCCTGACCGTCGCCCTCGCCAACGAGCTTGACGCCGACCTTCCCGCCCTGATCTCCACCGACCACGTCCACGACTTCCGCGCCGTCCGCCAGCGCGCCCTCGTCGACGGCGACAGCGTCGTCCTCACCCGCGAAACCGCCGACGCCCTCAAGGTGAAGGCCGGCGACACCGTGCGGGTAAAGACCTGAGCGCCCATCTGATGACCATGACCCAGTTCCATTCCACCGACCCCGCCACCGGCGAAACCAACTGGCAGGGCGAGGCCGCCTCGCCGGCCCAGGTGCAGGCCGCTGTTGATCGCGCCCGCGCCGCCTTCCCCGACTGGGCCGACCGCCCGCGCCAGGACCGCATCGATGCGGTCAAGCGCTACCAGGCCGTGCTCAAGGACCGCGCCCCGCAGTTCGCCGAGGCCATCGCCCGCGAGACCGGCAAGCCGCTGTGGGAGACGAAGACCGAGATCGCGGCCATGCAGGGCAAGGTCGACATCTCCATCCGCGCCTATGACGAGCGCACCGGCGAACGCAGCGCCGACACCGCCTTCGGCCGCGCCATCCTGCGCCACCGCCCGCACGGCGTCGCCGCCGTGCTCGGCCCGTTCAACTTCCCCGGCCACCTGCCCAACGGCCACATCGTCCCCGCCCTGCTGGCCGGCGACACGGTGGTGTTCAAGCCGTCGGAGGAGACTCCGCTGGTCGGCCAGCTGATGGCCGAGGCCTTCGCCGCCGCCGACCTGCCAAAGGGCGTGGTCAACGTCGTCCAGGGCGGGCGCGAGACCGGCGCGGCCCTGCTCGACGCCGGCATCGACGCCCTGATGTTCACCGGCTCCGGCGCCGCCGGCGCCCACTTCCGCCGCAAGTTCGCCGACGACCCGCACGTCATCCTCGCCCTTGAGCTGGGCGGCAACAATCCGCTGGTCGTCTGGGACGCCGCCGACGCCGGGGCCGTGGCCGGCATTGTGGTCCAGTCCGCCTTCGTCACCACCGGCCAGCGCTGCTCCTGCGCCCGCCGCCTGATCGTGCCCGAGGGCCCTCAGGGCGACGCCGTCGTCGAGGCCGTGGCCGCCCTCTCCGACCGCCTCGTATTCGGCCGCTGGAACGATGATCCGGAGCCCTACGCCGGCCCGCTGATCTCCCAGAAGGCCGCCGAGGCGGCGCTGAAGGCGCTCCAGGAGCGCATCGACGCCGGCGCCCGGGTGATCCGCGCCACGGGCCCGGTCGACAACCTGCCCGGGGCCTTCGTCAAACCGGCGATCATCGACGTCACCGGCGTCGACGTCCCTGACGAGGAGATCTTCGCCCCCTTCCTGTCGGTAACCCGCGCCGCCTCCTTCGACGCCGCCCTCGCCGAGGCCAACGCCACCCGCTACGGCCTCTCCGCCGGCTTGGTCAGCGATGATCCGGCCCACTGGGAGCGCTTCGTCCGCCGCATCCGCGCCGGCGTGGTCAACTTCAACCGCCCCACCACCGGCGCAGCCGGCGACATGCCCTTCGGCGGCCTCGGCGCCAGCGGCAACCACCGGCCGTCGGCCTACTACGCCGCCGACTACTGCGCCTATCCGGTGGCCAGTTTCGAGGCGGCGGCGGTGAAGAACATCGAGAGCGAGATCAAGGGGTTGCGGTCGTGACCTCGCGGGCCGTCGAAGCCAACGCCGACGGCCTGATCGGGCCGACCCATTCCTACGCCGGCCTCAGCCCCGGCAACCTCGCCTCCAGCCTCAACGCCGGCGAGGCCTCGAACCCGCGCGCCGCCGTGCTGCAGGGCCTCGACAAGATGAAGCGGCTGGCCGACCTCGGCCTGCCCCAGTTCGTGCTGCCGCCGCACGAGCGGCCGCACATCCCCTTCCTGCGCTCGCTCGGCTTCACCGGCTCCGACGCCCAAGTTCTGGAACAGGCCTGGAAGGACGCGCTCTCCTTCGCCGCCGCCGCCTGCTCGGCCTCGCCGATGTGGGCCGCCAACGCCGCCACGGTGACGCCCAGCGCCGACGCCGCCGACGGCCGGGTGCATTTCACCCCCGCCAACCTGGTCACCAACCTGCACCGCTCGCTGGAGGCGCCGCAGACGAAGCGGGCGCTGGACGCCCTCTTCCCCGACCCGGCCCGCTTCGCCGTCCACGACGCCCTGCCCGCCGTCGGCCACCTCGCCGACGAGGGCGCCGCCAACCACGTCCGCCTGTGCGCGGACCACGGCGAACCCGGCGTCAACCTGCTGGTCTGGGGCCGCGAGGCCTACGAGCCTTGGGACGGCCCCTACCCCGCCCGCCAGACGCGCGAGGCGTCCGAGGCCATCGCCCGCCGCCACGGCGCCTCCGGCGTCGTCCTCGCCCGCCAGTCGAAGGCCGCCATCGCCGGCGGGACCTTCCACAACGACGTGGTCTGTGTCGGCGCGCTGCAGACCCTGTTCTTCCACGAACTGGCCTTCGAACACACCGCCCGCACGCTCGACGCCGTCCGCGCCGCCGCCGACGGCCGCTTCGAGCCGATCTTCGTCGAGGTTCCGGCCGCCGACCTGCCCCTGTCCGACGCCATCGCCAGCTACCTGTTCAACTCCATGCTGGTGCAGCTGCCGGGCGAGGACCGCCTGACCCTGATCTGCCCCACCGAGACGCGCGACAACGCCCGCAGCCATGCCGTCGCCGAGGCCCTCGCCGCCTCCAACGGCCCCATCGGCCGGGTCGAATACGTCGACGTGCGCCAGTCGATGCGCAACGGCGGCGGCCCCGCCTGCCTGCGCCTCCGCGTCGCCCTCACTGAGGACGAACTGGCCGCAACCAACCCGGCCATGCGGATGACGGAAGAGCTGCACGCCCGCCTGTCGATCTGGGCCGCCGCCTGGTACCGCGACCGTCTCGCCCCCGCGGACCTCGCCGACCCGGCCCTGCTCGACGAGAGCCGCGGGGCGCTCGACGAGCTCACCGCCATCCTCGATCTCGGCGGAGGCTTCTATCCCTTCCAGCGAAGCTGAGCCTCAGGCGGGCGAGCGCAGCCGCTCCAGCGCCTGCGGATAGCGACGCGACAGCGGCGCCTCCACCGCGCCCAGCTCGATGGTCCAGTCGCCTGAGCCTTCCGGCTTCAGCCCCGTCACCGCCGCGGCGTTGACCAGCCACGACCGGTGCGCGCGCACGAAGCCGAAGCGCTCCAGCTCCACCTCGATCGCCGCCAAGGTGGCGCGCATCAGCGGCCGCCGCCCGTCGGCCAGCCAGAACTCGACGTAGTTGCCGGCCGAGGACACGGCGAGGATCTGCGACAGCGGGACCCGGATGATCCGCGCCCCGTCGCGGATGTCGAAGCTGACCGGCCGCACCGGCTCGTCGCGCCGCCGCCGCAGAAAGCCGATCAGCCAGAAGGTCGCGACATAGGCGCCGTAGCTGATGGCGTCCTTGCGCAGCTCGTAGATGAAGCGGTCGCCAAACTCGTAGGACCCGGCGCCCATGGCCTCATAGAGCCAGCGTCTCAGGGTCACGAAGCCGATCACGTGCAGACCCGAGAACAGCACCAGCGCCGCCCCGTGGACCGCCAGGAAGCGCGCCTTGGGCCGCCAGCCCTCGGCGGCGACCTCGTCAGGCGGGGCCTGGGCCGTCGCCAGCCAGGGGATCACGATCGCCAGCATGATCGTGGCCGCGCTGGTCGCCTCCCACGCCCACGGCTCCCACGACGCCAGCTCCGGCACGTCGCTCAGCACCGTCAGGGCATTGACCGTCACCACCACAGCCGTGATCGGGATCACCCACAGCCACGCCGTCCTCAGGTCCCGCACGTCCGGCCGGACGAAGCCGCGCCCCGTCACGCCAGACGCGCCGTTCGTCCCTCGCGTTCCGGCGTCGTCCCCGCGGGCCGCCCGGCCGTCCCCGCGCCGTTGCGGCGCAGACGCCCGCGCGGACAGGTCTGCGGACCCTTCAGTCTTCATGGAGTTGGCTCCCCATGACCCTCGCCTCCCCCGATGTCCCCGCGCCGCCGGTTCGCCGACACGATCTCGACTGGATCCGCGTCGGCGCCTTCCTGCTGCTGATCCTCTATCATGTCGGCATGTTCTACGTGCCGTGGGACTGGCACGTGAAGAGCGGTTACGAATTGGTCTGGCTGGAGCCGGTCATGCAGCTGACCAATCCATGGCGACTGACCCTGCTGTTCCTTGTCTCCGGCTGCGCCACCCGCTTTCTCGCCGACAGCCTCGCCGCCCGCGGCCGGGGCGCGGCAGCCCTCGCCGGCTCTCGGACCTTCCGCCTGCTGCCGCCCCTGCTGTTCGGCATGTTCGTGATCGTGCCGCCGCAGAGCTATTACGAGATCGTCGAATACCTGCGCGGCATGGGCGTCGACGACCCCGCGTCGCACCCGGCGCTCGCCGACTTCTGGTTCCGCTACGCCACCGCCTCCGGCGCCTGGTGCGGGACTGAGGGGTGCCTCATCACGCCGACCTGGAACCACCTGTGGTTCGTCGCCTACCTGCTGGTCTACAGCCTGCTGCTCGCCCTGCTGCTGGCCGTTCCGGGCGTCGGGCGCGCCCTCAAGTCCGGCGCCGATCGCCTGTTCCGCGGCCGGGGGGTGATCGTCTGGCCGCTGCTCTGGCTGATCGCCGCCCGCTTCCTGCTGGCCCCGCTGTTCGAGATCAATCACGCCCTCGTCGGCGACTGGTACAACCACGC
>JAEZIH010000227.1 GCA_023416055.1 Pseudomonadota bacterium
AGCCCTCTCCCGCTGGGAGAGGGGAGGCTACAGTTGCTGGCAGAAGGCCGGCACGACCTCGGTCGCCGGTCCGTAACGCGCCTCGTCGAAGAGGCGGCTGCCCAGCGAGGGTTCGAGGTTGAGCTCCACCGTGCGGGCGCCGGCAAGGTTGGCCAGCTGCACGAAGCCCGCGGCGGGGTAGACGGCGCCGGAGGTGCCGATCGAGACGAACAGGTCGCAGGCGGCGAGCGCCCGCTCGATCCGGTCCATGTGCAGCGGCATCTCGCCGAACCAGACGATGTGGGGCCTGAGGCGGCCGGCGGGGTGGAAGGGCGAGGGGTGACCCGGCTCGAGATCGCCGGGCCAGTCGCAGACGCGGCCGGTGGCGGTGCATTCGGCCTTGAGCAGCTCGCCGTGCATGTGGATCAGCCCGAAGCCCGGCGCCGGCAGCGTTTCGGCATGGGCGCGGTCGTGCAGGTCGTCGGCGTTCTTGGTGACCAGCAAGAGGTCGCCCTCCCAGCGCGCGGCGAGGTCGGCGAGGGCGCGGTGGGCGGCGTTCGGGCTCACCTCGGCCAGCTGCCGGCGGCGGCGGTTGTAGAAGTCCTGCACGAGGGCGGGATCGCGTGCGAAGGCCTCCGGCGTCGCCACGTCCTCGACGCGATGGCCCATCCACAGGCCGTCGGCGGCGCGAAAGGTGGGCACGCCGGACTCCGCCGAGACGCCCGAGCCGGTGAGGATGACGAGGTTTGTCATTCGGGCAGTAGAGCCCTTCTCCCCTTGCGGGAGAAGGTGGCCGAGCGCAGCGAGGCCGGATGAGGGGTCGCACCGGAGGAAGCGGGTCTTGAAACTGGTTGGCTCCGGTGCGACCCCTCACCCGTCAGTCCGGGCTGCGCCCGGCCTGCCACCCTCTCCCGCAGGGGGAGAGGGACGATGAGGAGACCTCCCCATGAAAACCCGCGCCGCCGTCGCCTTCGAAGCCAAACGCCCGCTGGAGATCGTCGAGGTCGACCTGGAGGGGCCGCGCGCCGGCGAGGTGCTGGTCGAGATCAAGGCGACCGGCGTCTGCCACACCGACGCCTATACGCTGGACGGGCTCGACAGCGAGGGCATCTTCCCCTCGATCCTCGGCCACGAGGGCGCGGGCGTGGTGGTCGAGGTGGGAGCGGGCGTGACCTCGGTCGAGGTCGGCGACCACGTGATCCCGCTGTACACGCCCGAATGCCGCCAGTGTAAGTCGTGCCTGAGCCGCAAGACCAACCTGTGCACGGCCATCCGCGGCACCCAGGGCAAGGGGCTGATGCCCGACGGGACCAGCCGCTTCAGCTACAAGGGCCAGCCGATCGCTCACTACATGGGCTGCTCGACCTTCTCGAATTACACGGTGCTGCCGGAGATCGCGGTGGCGAAGATCCGCAAGGACGCCCCCTTCGACAAGGCCTGCTACGTCGGCTGCGGCGTGACCACGGGCGTGGGCGCGGTGGTGAATACGGCCAAGGTGGAGCCGGGCGCCAACTGCGTGGTCTTCGGCCTCGGCGGCATCGGGCTGAACGTCATCCAGGGGCTGAAGATGGTCGGGGCCGACATGATCGTCGGCGTCGACATCAATCCGTCGAAGGAGGCGTGGGGCCGCCGCTTCGGCATGAGCCATTTCGTCAATCCGAAGGAGCACGCCGACATCGTCGCCCATCTGGTCGAGCTGACCGGCGGCGGGGCCGACTACACCTTCGACTGCACCGGCAACACCACGGTCATGCGCCAGGCGCTGGAGGCCTGCCACCGCGGCTGGGGCGAGAGCGTCATCATCGGCGTGGCCGAGGCGGGCAAGGAGATCGCCACGCGGCCGTTCCAGCTGGTCACCGGCCGGGTATGGCGCGGTTCGGCCTTCGGCGGCGCGCGCGGGCGGACCGACACGCCGAAGATCGTCGACTGGTACATGGACGGGAAGATCGAGATCGACCCGATGATCACGCATACGCTGCCGCTGGAGCGGATCAACGAGGCGTTTGACCTGATGCATGCGGGGGAGAGCATCCGGTCGGTGATCGTCTACTAGACAGTTGCGTTTGGAAACGGACTTCGGCTAAGCTCCTTTCGTTCAGGCAAGGAGGGAGCTCGCCATGTTCACCCACATCACCGTCGGCGCGAACGACGTTGAGGCGTCGCGGCGGTTCTACGATGCGGCGCTGGGGGCGTTGGGCATCGAGCCGGCGCAGGGGCCCGATCCGAAGGGGCGGTACTGGTGGCGGACGGCGCGTGGCGCTTTCGCCGTCGGCAAGCCGATCGACGGGGAGCCGGCCTGCCACGCCAACGGGGGCACCATCGGCTTCGCGGCCAGGACGCCCGAGATGGTCCACGACTTCCACGACGCCGGAGCGGCGGCGGGCGGCCGCTCGATCGAGGACCCGCCGGGCGAGCGCAACGGGCCGTTCGGCAAGCTGTACCTCGCCTATCTGCGGGACCCCGACGGCAACAAGGTCTGCGCCCTGCATCGTCCCGGATAGCCGCTGCGCGGCTTCCGGGATGACAAGGGGCGGGCTAAGGGTCGGGGCATGGAAACGATCAAGGCCCACACCGCCCACGGCGGGACGCTCCGCTACCTGAAGCATGACAGCGCGACGACCGGCACGCCGATGACCCTGTCGGTGTTCACGCCGCCCGGCGAGGGGCCGTTCCCCGTGCTGATCTGGCTGTCGGGCCTTACCTGCACCGAGGATAATTTCACCACTAAGGCCGGGGCCTATCGGGCGGCGGCCGAGCACGGCGTGATCATTGTCGCGCCGGACACCTCGCCGCGCGGCGAGGGGGTGGCGGACGATCAGGCCTATGACCTGGGGCAGGGAGCCGGCTTCTATGTCGACGCGACCCAGGCGCCGTGGACGCCGCATTTCCGCATGGAGAGCTATGTCGTCGAGGAACTGCTCGGTCTGATCGACCGGGAGTTCCACACCACGGGGGCGCGCTCCATCTCGGGACATTCCATGGGCGGGCACGGCGCGCTGACCCTGGCCCTGCGGCATCCGCATCTATTCCGTTCGGTCTCGGCCTTCGCGCCGATCGCCTCGCCGACCCGCTGCCCGTGGGGCGAGAAGGCCCTTACGGCCTATCTGGGCGAGGACCGCCAGGCGTGGGCCGGGCACGATGCGGCGCGGCTGATCGAGAGCGGGGCCGCAGCGGGCCGCTATGACGATATCCTGGTCGACCAGGGCGACGCGGATGTGTTCCTCACGGAGCAGCTGAAGCCGGAGCTGCTGACCGCGGCGGCGAAACAGGCGGGGCAGAAGCTGACCCTGCGGATGCAGCCGGGGTACGACCATTCGTACTTCTTCATGGCCAGTTTCATCGACGACCATGTGGCCTTCCATGCCGAACGGCTTAAGGACTGAGCCATGAACGACGCGACGCCCGACTACGCCCCGATGTTCGCCGCCCTGTGCCGCGAGGCCGGCTTCTGCCTGCATCCGAAAGGGGAGAAGCGGGTGATCGCCGCCCTGCCCGACGGTCTGGATGCGGCGACGCGGGCCGTGTTCGCCGCCGAGGGGGTGGACTTCGTCTCGGCCTCCGGAGACCTGCGGCGGGCTGTGCGCGATTGCCTGAAGGCGAACCTGCCGGGGACCTAATTCTCCGCCTGCGGCGCAGGCGTAGTGGTGGTCGTCACGGTGGTGGTCGTGGTCGAGGTGGTCCTCGTGGCCGACCATTCAATGCTGCAGGACCGGCCGCCTGCCCATTCGCCGGTGCTGGTATGGCAGGTCGAGCGCGTCTCGCCCTGACTGGCGAGACGGTCCAGTGAGTCCGCCGCTGCGCATCCGCCGAGGCCCGCCAGGATCGCAGGGACAAGCAGGGAGCGGGTTATGGTCATGTGGAAGGTCCGTGACACGGCTCCACGATCAACCCGAGCGCGTGCGGGATCAAGCGGCCTGAACCAAATCGCCGCACGACCGCTTGGGTTCGGCGGAAGAAGGCCTAGATGAGGGCCTCCCCGAAACGTCAGTAAGGAGCCCTGTCATGGCCTTCACGCTTCCGCCCCTCCCGTACGCCTACGACGCCCTGGAGCCGGCCATCGACAAGGAGACGATGACCTTCCACCACGACAAGCATCACCAGACCTATGTCGACAACCTGAACAAGGCGGTCGAGGCGGATGCGGCGCTGCAGGGCAAGTCGCTGGAGGAGATGTTCGCGGTCATGTCGACGCTGCCGAAGGCGGTGCGCAACAACGGCGGCGGCCACTGGAACCACAGCCTGTTCTGGGAGCTGCTGGCCCCCGCCGATCAGGCCGGCGAGCCCTCGGCCGAGTTGGCCGCGGCGATCGACCGCGACCTGGGCGGGATGGACAAGTTCAAGGAGGCTTTCAACGCCGCGGGCGCCGGCCAGTTCGGTTCGGGCTGGGCCTGGCTGATCGTCCAGGACGGCAGGCTGAAGGTCACCTCGACCCCCAATCAGGACAATCCGCTGATGGACGTGGCGGACGAGAAGGGCGCCGTCGTGCTGGCCGCTGACGTGTGGGAGCACGCCTACTATCTGAAGTACCAGAACCGCCGGGCCGACTATCTGAAGGCCTTCTGGACGGTGGTGAACTGGAACAAGGCCAACGAGCTGTTCGCCGCGGCGACGGCCTGAGGTCCGGAAAATCGCGCCCGGCCGCTGGCGCCGGGCGCGACGCTTCCCAAGTAAGCGTGACCACACGCAGAAGGGGAGCGCACCCATGGTCTTCTACGCCCGTCTTGCCGCCGCCGGCCTGATGCTGGCCGCTCTCGGAGCCGGCTGTACGCAGGAGCCGGCCCCGAAACAGGCCGCCGACGGGCCCTCGGCGACCGCCGCCAGCCCCGACGTGCACCGCTTCCGCATCGGCTCGCTGGAGGCCGCGGCGCTGAAGGACGGCGAGCTGGTCATCCCGGCCGCCGATCGCGAAATGAGCCCCTGGGCAGATGCTGCGGAGGTTGTCTCCCTGCTCGGCCAGTCGGGCGGGGACGACCAGATCCATCTGTCGATCCAGCCGCTGCTGGTTCGCGACGGGGAGCGGGTGGTCCTCATCGACACCGGCGCGGGCGGAAAGATGGGCACCGAGGGCCGGCTGCTGACCTCGCTCAGGGACGCCGGGGTCGAGCCGGAGCAGGTCACCGACGTGCTGATCTCGCATGCACATGGGGACCACATCGGCGGTCTGGTCGGGTCCGACGGCGTCCTGGCCTTCCCCAACGCCGTCATTCGCATGAGCGCGCCGGAGTGGGACCAGGCAAAGGCGGAAGCTGCCGAGGCGCGAACCGGGGCCCTGCTGGCTGCCATCACGCAGAAGGTGGAGACCTTCGCGCCCGGCGCCCAGGTGACGCCCTCCATCCGCGCCGTCGCCTTGGCCGGTCATACGCCGGGCCACAGCGGCTACGAGATCGTCTCGGGCGCCGACCGGCTGCTCTATATCGGCGACGCCCTGCACAGCTCGCTGGTGTCCGTGCAGCGGCCGGAGCTGGTCAACGGCTGGGACAGCGACAGCGCCGCGGCGGTGCGGACCCGGCAGGGGCTGCTGCAGCAAGGGGCCTCCGGAAGCCGGCGCATCTACGCCGGCCACTTCCCGTTCCCGGGTCTGGGGGCCTTCCGCCGCCAGGACCACGGCTTCGTCTGGGTACCCGAGCCCGCCGCGCCCGCCGCGCCTTGACTCGCAGGGGGGCGGAGGTCATAAGCCCCGCCTTCACGCCCCGGGCTTCGGTCCGGGGTGTGTCGCATGACGGACGATGCGTGGACCGCCGTTGAGATCGCATTCCCAATACCGGGGATGCCGGGCCGCATCCTGATGAGAGTGACTTATGTCCAAGCGCCATAGCGCCAAGTACAAGCTCGACCGGGCCATGGGTGAAAACCTGTGGGGCCGCTCGAAGTCCCCGGTGAACAAGCGTTCCTACGGCCCCGGCCAGCACGGTCAGCGCCGGAAGTCGAAGGTCTCTGACTTCGGCCTGCAGCTGAAGGCCAAGCAGAAGCTGAAGGGCTACTACGCCAACATCACCGAGAAGCAGTTCTCGGCCATCTACGACGAGGCCGCCCGCCGCAAGGGCAACACCTCGGAGAACCTGATCGGCCTGCTGGAATCGCGCCTGGACGCCATCGTCTACCGCGCCAAGTTCGTGCCGACCCCGTGGGCCGCTCGTCAGTTCGTCAGCCACGGCCACGTGACCGTCGACGGCAAGAAGGTCGACATCGCCTCCTACCGCGTGAAGCCGGGCCAGGTGGTCGAGGTCAAGGAGAAGTCCCGTTCGATGGCGCTGGTGCTTGAAGCCCAGCAGTCGTCGGAGCGCGACATCCCCGACTACCTCGAGCTGGGCGACCGCGGCTTCTCGGTCCGCTACGTCCGCGTGCCGGAGCTGGCCGACGTGCCGTTCCCGGTGAAGATGGAGCCGAACCTGGTCGTCGAATACTACTCGTCGTAAGGTTCGTCGCATTCCTGACTACGAAGGGGCCCCGGAGCGGTCCGGGGGCCTTTTCCGTGGCCGCTGCGGGGTTCCCCTTAAGGGCGAAGCGGCGCAAAATGGGCCTGTTCAGGATTTCGGCGAGGGAGGCCGGAGATGAAGCGGATCATCACGCTCGCCGGCGCGATCACCGCAGCCATGGCGATATCCGGCTGCGCGCTGATCGAGCGCTGGACGCCGCAAGAGCCGGCGGCCATGGCCGAGGCGCCCGGGCAGATCGAGCCCGTGCACGCGGCGGCCATCGTCCAGGACCAGGCCGTGTTCTGGGTCAGCTCGAACGGCTGCACGGAGAAGGCGGACCTCCTGCCGGTGGTGCGCCGGGACGGGGACGGCTCGGTGATCACCCTGCGCCGCGTCAAGGAGGACCGGTGCCTTCATCCTCTCGAGCAGGGGGTGGAGATGCGCTGGAGCTTCCAGGAGATGGGCTTGTCCCCGGGTACGCGGGTCTCGGTCGAAAACCCCTACCAGCTGCCGCGCGGCTGACTCAGCCGGCCTGGAAGGCCGGCAGCATGTCCGCCGGGATGCGGTGCGGCCGCATGGTGGCGGCGTCCACCAGAACCCATTCGGTGACGCCCTGGGCGCAAAGGCGGCCCTCGCCGTCCTCGATCCGGACATAGCGGTTGAAGCGCGGTCCCTGGGGCTCGCCGACCCAGGTGCGGGCCTTCACGCCGGTGGCGCCGGGCAGGAGGGGACGGAAATAGTCGATCTCGTGCCGGACCCCGACCCACGACCATTTCGCCCGCGTCCCGGCATCGAAGCGGGCGTTCCAGTGCGCCGTGCCGGCGTCCTGAAGCCAGCCGACGTAGACGACGTTGTTGACGTGGCCGTTGTCGTCGATGTGCTCGGGCCGGACCTCGAGGGGGAGGACGAAGATCTCGCGGTCGGCGCGGGGCTCGAGCTGGGCCCGGGCCATCAGGCGTCGGCGTCGCCGAGCGGCACGCCCTTGTCCGCCAGCAGGGTCTGGAGCTCGCCCGCGTTGAACATCTCGCGGACGATGTCGGAACCGCCGACGAACTCGCCCTTCACGTAAAGCTGGGGGATCGTGGGCCAGTCGCTGAAGGTCTTGATGCCGTCGCGCAGGGCTTCGTCCTGCAGCACGTCGACGCCGACGAAGGGGGCGCCCACGTGGTCGAGGATCTGCACCGCGAGCGAGGAGAAGCCGCAGCGCGGCGCGTCTGGCGTGCCCTTCATGAACAGGACGACGTCATGCTCTTTCACCGTGTCGGCGATGAAGGCGTGGACGGGGTTGGCGACGGCTTGATCAGTCACGGCAGGGCCTTTCGGTGGAGGCCGTCAGCTAGGCGCCCATCAAGGCCGGGTCAAGGCGGCGAAAGGTCCGGCGCGGCCGGTCAGGCTGCCTTGGCGCCGGCGACACGCGCCATTTCGATCTGGGCGGCGAGGCCCGGCGGCATGTCCCGGTCCGGCACTACGGCCAGGGAGTTCAGCCGTTCGGCGTCGCCCGCGCGGATCAGGACGCTGGAGACAGACGGGTCGGTCAGGACATAGGCGAGGCAGATCGACTCGGCCGACCAGCCCTGGGTGCGGTGCAGGAAGGCGAAGGTGCCGGCGTCGCCGAGGGGGCCCTCCTTCGCCTTCGGCCCGCCGAAGCCGAACAGGCCCTTCTTCGGCTTGTGCGCCGAGGCGGCCTTCCTGGCGGTGTCGAGACTGTCGGGGAAGTAGCCGTAGACGAAGATGGCCATGTCCGCCTCTCGGGCCGCGCGCAGGCGGGCGCGGATCTGCCACGGGGCGTTGACGTGGAAGGGGGTCGCCAGCAGGTCGAAGGCGCCGGTCGAGACGTAGGTGTCCATGACCTCGCCTTCGCCGCCGATGCCGAGCAGGCGGACGCGTTCGGTGGCGCGCAGGGCCTTGAGGGCGCCGAGGGTCGACTGGGGCAGCTCGTGGTCGGCCGGCTCGTCGAGGATGGCGAGGTCGAACCAGCCGAGGCCGGAGATGCCCAGCGCCCGGTCGATGGCCGAGGTGATGCCTTCGGCCGAGAAGTCGCGGTCCGAGCCGCGGCGGCCGTCGCCGGCGCCGAGGGTGAGCGAGACCTGCACCAGCTTGCGGTCGACGTGCTTGAGGGCCTCGCCGAGGATCTCGGCCAGCACGGGGTCCGCGGTCTCGAGGCGGTAGCTGTTGATGCCGGCCTCGAGGGCCGAATAGATCAGTTCACGGCCCGCGTTCGGGCCCTTGGAGATGTCGCGCTGGCCGAGGCTGAGCGTCAGGGCAGAGACCGCCTGACCCGCCTGGCCAAAGGGGCGGTAGCGCATGGTTCAGTCTCCCGTCGGAGCGGCAGTTTCGAACGTAAGGGCGTGGAGCTGGCCGCCGAGCCGGCCCTCGAGGGCCGAGTGCACGAGGCGATGGGCGGCCACACGCGACAGACCCGCAAAGGCGGTCGAGACGATGCGCGCGCGGTAGTGGTCGCCGTCGCCGGCGAGGTCGTCGATGACGATCTCGGCGTCGGGGAAGGCCTCGGACAGGCAGCCGCGAAGCTCATCGGCGGACATGGGCATGGGCGGGCGGTCTCTTATCCAGTTCGCCCGCCAGATTGGCGCGTAAACCTTAATGTCAGGCTACGCGCCTGGATCAGGCTGACCGGCGCTCAAGCAGTATGACGGGCGCGCCCTTGTAGGCCGTGCGGGCGTACTCGAGGTAACCGGCGCGCCCGGCCAGGGCGAGGGAAGGGGCGTTGGTCGGGTCGATCATGCAGACGGTGCGCGGCGCGTTCAGCGCCTCCTCGCACCAGCCCAGGGCGGCGGACAGCGCCTCAAAGGCGAGGCCGCGACCGTGAAAGGCCGGACGCAGGCCCCAGCCCAGCTCCGGGGCGTCGAAGGCCGGCTCGAGGACGCGCCGGTAGTCGAGCACGCCGACGCTGCCGACGTGCTGGCCGGTTTCCTTCAGGCGCAGCGTCCAGTTGCCGTGGCCCAGCGCCTCCCAATGGCCGATGTCGCGCAGCAGGCGGAACCAGACGTCCTCGTCGCTGAGGGGGTCCGGGAAGATGTGGCGGATGACCTCGGGGTCCTGCCACATGGCGCGGAGGTCGTCGAAGTCGGACAGGGCGACAGGCGTGAGGGTCAGGCGGTCGGTGACGAGTGTGGTGGTCATGAGGTCTGGAACAGGGATGCGGCGCGCTCGATCCGGGTGTGGCCGCTGGCGTCGGTTACGGCGTAGGTGAAGCCGGGCTGCAGCGCAAAGCCGCCGGCGCGCCCCTGCTTGTCGAGGGCCAGCAGAGCGACCTGGGAGTTCGCGATCTTCTGGCCGCGCAGCCGGGCGAGGCGTTCGATGACGCGGGGGCTGGGGGGGGTCGGGGCGTGGCGGGCGCGCATGGCCTCGACGACCGCATGGGCGCCGGCGACGCGGACGACGTCCTCGCCGACGCCGGTGGCGGTGGCCCCGCCGACCTCGTCGTCGACATAGAGACCGGCGCCGATGATCGGGCTGTCGCCCACGCGGCCGCGCATCTTGTAGGCCATGCCCGAGGTGGTGCAGGCCCCGGCCATTCGGTGCGACGCATCTATGGCCAGCAGGCCGATCGTGTCGTGATTGGCCGCGCCGCCGTTCCAGTCGGTGTTCTCGCTGTTGACGCGCGGCGCGTAGTCGGCGGTCTTCAGCCACTCGCGCCAGGCCGCCTCGGCGCGGGGCGTCAGCAGGTTCTGCGTCGGGAAGCCCTGGTCGACCGCGAAGGTCCGGGCGCCTTCGCCAACCAGCATGACGTGGGGCGTCTTCTCCATCACCGCGCGGGCGACCGAGACGGCATGGACGACGTCCTCCAGGGCGCAGACGGCGCCGATGTCGCCGGCCCAGGTCATGACGCAGGCGTCCAGCGTGACCCGTCCGTCGCGGTCGGGCAGGCCGCCGAGGCCGACGGAACTGTTGCTTTCGTCCGCCTCGGCCACACGGCCGCCGGCCTCGACCATGTCCAGGGCCGAACCGCCAGCGGCGCGGGCGGCCATGCCGGCGGCGTTGGCGGCGGCGCCGAAATCCCAGGTGGAGACCATGACGGTGGGGGCGGAAGACTGGGCGAGGGCCGGGCCCGCGAGGGCGGCGGCAGGCGCGGCTCCCAGCAGGGCGCGGCGGGACGGGCCGCTCACATCAGCCCCAGCTGCTTGAAGCTGGCCACGCCGTCGCGGCCGACGACGAGGTGATCGTGCACCGTGAGTTCCAGGGCCGCGGCCGCGTCGATCACCTGACGCGTCATCTGGATGTCGGCGCGCGACGGCGTCGGGTCGCCCGAGGGGTGGTTGTGCACGATGATCATCGACTTGGCTGACAGCTCTAGGGCCCGGCGCACCACCTCGCGCGGATAGACCGGGGCGTGGTCGACGGTGCCGCGATTCTGGATTTCGTCGAGGATCAGCTGGTTGCGGTTGTCGAGGTAGAGGACCCGGAACTGCTCGCGCGGCTCATGCTGCAGCGAAAGGCGGACGTAGGCCAGCAGGGCGGTCCACGAGGAGATGATGGTGCGTTTGGCCGCCGCTTCGAGCGCGACGCGGCGCGACACCTC
>JAEZIH010000232.1 GCA_023416055.1 Pseudomonadota bacterium
TGCCCTCGTGGGCGGGGATCACCGGGATGGCGACGACGAGGCGGGGCATGGGGGAGAGGAGCAGCTTGGAGGTGGCCGCGGCCTGCTTCTCGGGCAGGCGGGCGTCGAGGGCGGCGACGGCGGGGGCGAGGACGCGGACGCGGGCCCGGGCCGCGCGGTGGCGGATGACGAAGCCGTCGGCGGCGCGGGCCACCTCGGCCGTGAAGGGCTCGCCGTCCAGCAGGGCGCGGAACTGGGCCAGGCCGGGCCGCCAGTCGATGTCGGACAGGCGGGCCGGCTCGGCCTCGCCGTCGAGGGTCAGCGTCAGGGCCTCGGCGTCGTCGTAGGACAGGCTGACCGAGCAGGCGGCCTTGTCGATCAGCACGGTCCAGTCGGTGCGGTCGGAGGGATCGCTGGCCTGCTCGGAGAGGATCTCGTGCATGGCCATGGCGGCGGCGATCATGATGCGGGTCTGGCGCGCGTCGGGGGCGAGGCCGTGGAAGCCGTCGGGGAATTCGTCCTTGATGTAGCTGGTCGACAGGGCGCCCGAGCGGAAGCGCGGCTGGTCCATCACCGCGGCGAGGAAGGGGACGTTGTGGCCGAGGCCGGCGAGGTGGGTGTCCTCCAGCGCCCGGGCCATGCCCTCGACCGCCTCGGCGCGGGTCGGGGCCCAGGCGCACAGCTTGGCGATCATCGGGTCGTAGAACATCGAGATCTCGTCGCCCTCGCGGACGCCGGAGTCGTTGCGGACGACGTAGCCGTCGGCGTGCTCGCCTTCCTCCGGCTGTTCGTAGCGGACGAGGCGGCCGATGGAGGGCAGGAAGCCGCGGTAGGGATCCTCGGCGTAGATGCGGCTCTCGATGGCCCATCCGTTGATGGCCAGGTCCTTCTGTTCGAAGGCGAGTTTTTCGCCCCAGGCCGAGCGGATCATCTGCTCGACCAGATCGACGCCGGTGATCAGTTCGGTCACCGGATGCTCGACCTGAAGACGGGTGTTCATCTCGAGGAAGTAGAAGGATTTATCCTGGCCGGCGACGAACTCGACGGTGCCGGCGGAGTCGTAGTTTACGGCCTTCGCGAGGGCGACGGCCTGGGCGCCCATGGCGGCGCGGGTCTCTTCGTCCAGCAGCGGGGAGGGGGCCTCCTCGATGACCTTCTGGTTGCGGCGCTGGATCGAGCATTCCCGCTCGAACAGGTGGACGACGTTGCCGTGTTTGTCGCCCAGCACCTGGATCTCGATGTGGCGCGGGTCGACGATGAACTTCTCCAGGAAGACGCGGTCGTCGCCGAAGGCGTTCAGCGCCTCGGCCTTCACCGCGGCGAAGCCCTCGGCCATGTCGTCGTCGCCGTGGGCGACGCGGATGCCCTTGCCGCCGCCGCCGGCGGAGGCCTTGATCATCACCGGATAGCCGATCTCGCGGGCGATGCGGACCGCCTCTTCCCGCGTTTCGATCAGGCCCATGTGGCCGGGGACGGTGGAGACGCCGGCCTCTGCGGCGAACTTCTTGGAGGTGATCTTGTCGCCCATGGCGTCGATCGCTTCCGGGTTGGGCCCGATGAAGGCGATGCCCTCGTCGCGCAGACGGCGGGCGAAGCCGGCGTTCTCGGACAAAAAGCCGAAGCCGGGGTGCACGGCTTCCGCGCCCGTTTGCCGCACGGCCTCGATGATCCGGTCGGCCAGCAGATAGGACTGGTTCGCCGGGGCGGGGCCGATCAGCACGGCCTCGTCGGCCATCTCGACCGCCAGGGAGCCGGCGTCGGCCTCGGAATAGACCTGCACCGTCGCGATGCCCATCCTGCGGCAGGTCTTGATGATGCGGACGGCGATCTCGCCACGGTTGGCGATCAGGATCTTGGAGAACATGCGGTTGGTGGGCCCTGGAGCGAACGGGGATCGTCGCCGCCCCGATTAGGCCGCGTTCCCGGGCGAGTAAACCGACAGGGGGCGTTCATCTGGACGGGGTGCGGGCTTGGCAAGCTCTGCCCGTATGGGGTTTAACGCTGCCCGTTTCCCGTTCCACGGCCCGGAGCCAGAGTTCGATGTCCCGTATCCTTCCCGTCGCCGCGGCCGCCGCGGCCGTGACCCTGGCCCTCGCCGCCGGCCCGGCCCTCTCGCAGGACTGGCGCACCCTGGCCCGCCAGGATCTGCAGGCCGCCCATGATGAGCTGGCCGCCAACCACCCGGCGCCGGTGGTGCCCGGCCAGGCCAGCGAAACCTTCCGCAGCTGGCTGGACGCCGGCCTGCAGCGGGCCCTGTCGATGGCCGACCAGTCGAGCAGCGGCTCCAGCCACGCCTATCTGCTGCGCTACTACGCGGCCGGCTTCCGCGATTCGAACATCGTCATCCGTCCCAGCTACGAGACCTCTGCCGACCGCTTCAAGGCGACCAGCTGGCCGGGTCTGGCCACCGGCTGGCGCAATGGCGAATACGTGGTGACCTACGTCCAGCAGGGCGTGCGCGGCCTGCCTCCGGTCGGCGCGGTGGTCACCGAGTGCAACCTGACCCCGATCGAGGAATACGCCCGCACCAAGCTGGACCTGTGGGAAGGCGACCTGAACACCGAGGCGGGCCGCGTCTCGACCGCGCCCTATCTGCTTTGGAACCGCAACAACCCCTACGCCGGCGGCACGCCCTCGACCTGCAAATTCCGGGTCGGCAACCGCCGCGCCCGCGACTTCGAGCTGCGGCCCGTGCCGGTGGTTCCGGCCAACCTCGAGGCCGCCTACCGGGCCACCCTCTACACGCCGGGCGCCACGCCGCTGTCGATCGAGACGGTCAACGGCCGGCCGTGGATCAATGTGCACTCCTTCGCCGACGACGCCGGCTGGGACGCCTTCAACGCCCAGCTGGAGCAGCAGCTGACCGCCATCCAGGGGCCGCAGGGCTTCGTGCTGGACCTTCGCGGCGGCAGCGGTTCGTCGAACCTGGGCTCCACCGCCCGCGGCTACGGGGTCCTGAACCGCATCTGGACCTCGGAATTCACCCAGAGCCGCCAGCCGACCGGCGGCGACTTCACCTACCGCGCCACGCCGGGGAACCGTCAGTGGTACGCTGACGTCATCGAGCGGATGAAGCAGAACGCCCGCTTCGTCTACGAGGCGCCGGAGGTGATCACGCAGACCGAATCCGTGCTGGCCGCCTTCGACGAAGCCCTGGCCGCCGGCCAGGCCAGCTTCACCCAGCCGCAGGCGGGCACGCCGGCCGATCCGAACGTGCCCAACCCGGTGCAGGGCCCGGTGATCGTCCTGGTCGACGCCGGTTGCTCGGGCGGCTGCCTGGACACCCTGGACCTGGTCAGCCGTCTGCCGAACGTGCGCATCGCCGGTTCGACCACGGCGGCCGACTCGATCTTCATCGAGCAGACCGTTCAGCGCCTGCCTTCGACCTATGCGGACCTGAGCTACGGCCACAAGGCCTGGACCTCGCGTCAGCGCGGCAACAACCAGCCGTTCATCCCGGAACAGAGCCTGACGTACACGGGCAGCCCCGTCGACGAGAACGCCGTGCGCGCCTGGGTCGGCAGCCTGTTCTAGGCCGCTGACGCCCGCCGCGCGGCGGCTCGCTGCTTGAGCGGGCCGATGAGACTTCGGGGCGCGGGGGGGGGCGCTGCTTGCGCGGCCCGTTGAGAGTTCGGCCGGGGGGGGGTGCAACCCTCGCCGGGCCCGTCCTATTTCGGAGCCATGTCCGACATCGCCCCGACCCTGCGCTCCCCCTCCGGCTTCGACCTGACGCCGCCCGACGAGGCGGAGCGGGCCCGGCTGGAGGCCGACCTGTCGCCCGAGGAGAAGCGCGTCCTCCTGTCCCACGGCACCGAGGCGCCCTTCTGCGGCACGCTGCTGGGCGAGAAACGGGCAGGGGTTTTCTGCTGCCGTGAATGCGGCCTGCCGCTGTTCCGCAGCCGAACCAAGTTCGAGAGCGGCACCGGCTGGCCCAGCTTCACCGAGCCGGTGGACCCGACGCATGTCGAGGCGGTAACCGACCGCTCGTACGGCATGGTGCGCACCGAGACGCGCTGTGCGCGCTGCGGCAGCCACCAGGGCCATGTCTTCCCGGACGGCCCCCCGCCGACCGGCCTGCGTTACTGCATCAACTCCGTCGCCCTGTCGTTCGTGCCTGAGGGCGAACGCCTGCCCGACCCGTTGGGGCGCGGCGACGGGATCGCGGCCTGACCTTGGCCGCATTTGGCCCTAGGGTGGGGTCTTCAAGGGAGACGACGCCATGCTGACCGCCCTGATGTTGAGCGCGATTGTCGCCGGGTCGCCGCTGCATGGCGAAGACCCTGCGCAGGACGGCGTGGTGGCCACCGCCCCGGCGACCTCTCCGATGCTGGATGCGACAAGCCCGACCGTGGACGCGGTTCCGTCGGCCCAGTCGGTCCAGCCGCACGGTCTGACCACCGATGAGCAGATCGCGCGCTGGCTGGCGGCCCGCTCGGCCGAGCCGGCGCCGGCGGCCGAATCGCCGATCTGGCGTGACGACCGCAAGCCGCACGGAGAGATCAGCGTCGGCTACGGCACGGGCGGCTATCGCGACTACGGCGCGGCGGTTTCCCTGCCGTTGGGCGAGAGCGGCCGGCTGGACCTGAGCGTGCGCCAGGTCGAGAACGGCTATCCGTACGGCTATGGCTACGGGGCGGGCTACGATCCCTGGCTCAGCGACAGCGGCTACGTCTTCCCGGGGCGCAGCGAGCCCGGCGCGGCATGGGACTACGAACGCCATCTGGCGCGGCCCGAGGGGCCGCCGAATCGCTGGCCCCGGACCCAGTCGCAGCAGCCGGCCCGGGAATAGAAAAAGGCCCGATCCGGAGATCGGGCCTTTTGCTTTTCAGTGGTGCCGCCGGGCAGGATCGAACTGCCGACCTCAGCCTTACCAAGGATGCGCTCTACCACTGAGCTACGGCGGCGGTCACTGAGGAAGCGGCCCTATAGCCAACAGGGGACAACGGGGGAAGCCCCGAATTCGCCTCCTTGCGAAAAAGGTCTGCAACAGGTCTCATCGAGCCATGGACGAGTCGAAGATCCCCGCCCCGCTTCCGGACCTTCCCGCCAGTCCGCCGGACCCGCTGGCGCCGCCGAAGACGCCCGCCACGGATCGGGCGCAGCGTCTCGCCAGCGCCCTGAGGGCCAACCTCAAGCGTCGCAAGGCGGCGGGTCGGACCCCTCCGCCGGCAAGACCGAGCAACTGAAAGTCATCGCTGCACGGGGCCGGACGCACTTTCGCTGGGGCCCCTGACCGGGCTAGATAGCCGCCCCCCGGCACCCGGACAGTTCGTCCCCGGCCGGCCTGCGAGACGACATGGACAGCATCGCCATCCAAGGCGGCGTCCGGCTGAACGGCACCATACCGGTCAGCGGCGCCAAGAATTCCGCCCTCAAGCTGATGGCGGCGTCCATCCTCACCGACCAGCCGTTGCGCCTGACCAACATGCCCCGGCTGGCGGACACCAAATTCCTAGGGCGGCTGCTGCGCGAACTGGGCGTCGAGGTCACCGAGCAGGGCGAGGGGACGGAGCAGGAGACGCTGTTCCACGCCGCCGAAATCCGTTCGACCTTCGCGCCGTACGAACTGGTCCGCCAGATGCGGGCCAGCTTCAACGTGCTGGGGCCGCTGCTGGCCCGCACCGGCGAGGCCAAGGTGTCCCTGCCGGGCGGCTGCACCATCGGGGCGCGGCCGGTCGACCTGCACCTGCAGGCGCTGACGGCTATGGGCGCCGAGATCGAGCTGGACGAGGGCTACGTCATCGCCCGCGCCCCCAGGGGCCTGAAGGGGGCGGAGATCGAGTTTCCCTTCGTTTCGGTCGGGGCGACCGAGCACGCCCTGCTGGCGGCGGTGCTGGCCGACGGGGTGACGGTGCTGAAGAAGGCCGCGCGCGAGCCCGAGATCGGCGACCTGGCGCGCTGCCTGATCGCCATGGGGGCGAAGGTCGAAGGGCTGGATACCGACGAGCTAGTCATCACCGGCGTGGGGTCGCTGGGCGGCGCCGACTGGCCGGTGATCGCCGACCGGATCGAGATGGGCTCCTACGCCGTGGCCGCGGCCATGGCCGGGGGCGAGGTGCGGCTGACGCGTGCGCGGCCCGAGCTGATGACCGCCCTGACGGAAAAGATGGTCGAGGCCGGGGTCGAGGTCACCCCGACCGAGGACGGCGTCGTGGTGCGTCGCGATCCGGCGGTGCGGTTGAAGGCGGTGAACGTGGCCACCGAGGTCTATCCGGGCTTCGCCACCGACCTGCAGGCCCAGTTCATGGCGCTGATGACCCTCGCGGAAGGCGAGAGCGTCATCCACGAGAACATCTTCGAGAACCGCTTCATGCACGCGCCGGAGCTGGCGCGGCTGGGGGCCGAGATCCACGTCCAGGCCGGCGAGGCGGTGGTGAAGGGCGTCGAAGCCCTGCATGGCGCCCCGGTGATGGCCACCGACCTGCGCGCCTCCGTCAGTCTGGTGATCGCCGGTCTCGCGGCCGAGGGTGAGACGACCGTCGGACGCGTGTATCATCTGGATCGCGGCTTCGAGCGTTTGGAAGAAAAGCTGGGCGCCTGCGGCGCCGTGATCCGGCGGATCAAGGGCGAGGACCATGAGCACTGAGGCGACCGCCGCCGACACCGATGCCGACGCCGTCGGCCAGGCCGTCGAACCCCTGCGCCTGCTGGCCGAGGACGCCGACGACCTGCACATTATCTCGGCTGCGCTACAGGACGCCGTCCTGCGGCCGGTGGACATCGTCTGGGAGCGCCAGGCGCGGCGCGTCACCGTGGCCCTGAGCCGGTTCTGCTGGGAATGCGGCGGCACGCGGGTGATGTCGGCGATGCAGTTCGGCGACGTCATCTCGGTCAAGAGCCGGCGGCTGCCGCGCGGCCCGGAACATGCGCTGGAGCTGCTGGCCATGGATTTCGAACCCGGCGAGGCGCCCGGCGGCCGGGTGACGCTGATGTTCGCCGGCGGGGGCGACCTGCGCATCGACGTGGAATGCCTCGACGCCGTGCTGACCGACCTGTCGGAGCGCTGGCCCGCCCGCGTGGCGCCCACCCATTCGGCGGACGGGCCGGAGCCGGCGTGAGCGAGCATCGTCTGACTTCCGTCGAACTGGACGCGGCCACCCTTCCGGCGGCCACGGCCGAAATCGAGCATGAGCGCCGGGTCGCCATCTTCGACCTGATCGAGAAGAACAGTTTCGAGCCCGCGGGCGCGGCGCGCGGGCCCTACAGCCTCAAGCTTTCGCTGGTGGACGGACGGCTGGTCTTCGACATCGGCGGCCCCGAGTTCGCCCGCGCTCACGGACTTTCCCTGACGCCCCTGAACAAGGTGGTGAAGGACTACATCGGCATCTGCGACAGCTATTACGAGGCGCTGCGAGGCGCAGACGCGGGCAAGATCGAGGCCGTCGACATGGGCCGTCGCGGCCTGCACAACGAGGGTGCCGAGCTGTTGAAGTCGCGGCTGGACGGCAAGATCGCCGTCGATCACGAGACGGCGCGCCGCCTGTTCACCTTGGTCACGGCGCTGTACCGGCGCTGACCCGCGCGTCGGCACTTCTCGACTAACCGCGCGTTTTCGGGCATTAGGCGCCACCCGTTTCGTGCGCGCTTCCGCCCGGCGCACGCGAAATCCGAGTTCCACAGGGCGAGAGAGGCCGCATGGCTAAGGAAGAACTGCTCGAGTTTCCCGGCGTCGTCAGCGAACTGCTGCCGAACGCGACGTTCCGCGTGACGCTCGAGAACGACCACGAGATCATCGCCCACACGGCGGGCAAGATGCGCAAGAACCGCATCCGCGTGCTGGCCGGCGACAAGGTCCTGGTCGAGATGACGCCCTATGACCTGACCAAGGGCCGCATCACCTACCGCTTCAAGTAAGGACAGGGCGTGGCCGCCCGTCCTGAACTGGTGCTGGCTTCGGCCAGTCCGCGCCGCGTCGAACTGCTGGCGCTGGTCGGAATCATCCCCGACCGAATCGAACCCGCCGACATCGATGAGACCCCCCTGAAGGGCGAGACGCCGCCGCGGCTGGCCGCCCGGCTGGCCGTCGGCAAGGCGGAAGTCGTGGCCGCGCGCGCGCCTGGGGCCGTGGTGCTGGCCGCCGACACGGTGGTGGCCGTCGGCCGCCGCTTCCTCGAGAAGGCCGCCGACGAGGCCGAGGCCGTTCGCTTCCTGAAACTGCTTTCGGGTAGGAATCACCGCGTCTTCACCGGCGTGGCGGTGGCGGCGGGGGGAACCGTGCGCCAGCGGGTGGTCGAGGCGCGCGTGTTGTTCAAGACCCTGTCGGACGCCGAGATCGCCGCCTACGTCCGTTCGGGCGAGTGGCGCGGCAAGGCCGGCGGTTATGGCATTCAGGGCCGGGCTGGCGCCTTCGTCACGCGCATCGTCGGCAGTTATCCGGCCATCGTCGGCCTGCCGCTCTACGAAACGGTGAACCTGCTGGCGGGAGCCGGCTGGCGGGCGGAGTGAGCGGGCTGGAGGCCTTTCTTGACGAGACGCCCGGCGAGGTCCGGGGCGTCGTCGCCCGCAACGGCCGGTTCGAGCGGCTGATCATCCAGAGAGAGAGCGATGAGCCGCGGCTGCGACTTGGCGCGCGGTCGGTCGGTCGCGTGGCCGCGGTCGACACGGGGCTGAAGGGGGCCTTCGTCGATCTGGGGGCGGGCGAACCGTTCGGCTTCCTGCCGCTTCGCCGGGACGACCGCATCGCGGTCGGCGGCAAGCTGGAGGTCGCGGTCGCCGCCGAGCCGCGGGAGGACAAGGGGCCGGTCGTGCGCCTGATCGGGGCAGGGGAGGGCGAGCCGCGGCTGCTGGCGCCCGGGCCGACCGTGGCGGATCAGCTTGCCGTTCAGGCTCCGGGCGTCGCCCCGGTCACGGGGGCGGCGGCGATTCGGGCCAGCCTCGAGGCCGAGGATGAAGCGCTCGCGTTTGAGCACTCCCTCCCTGCAATGGGCGTGCGTCTCACCGTCGAACGGACCCGCGCCCTGATCGCGGTGGATATCGATCACGCCGCCGCTCCCGGCCGGGACGGGCGGCGTGACAAGGGTCGGGCCAACCGCGAGGGCCTGATTCAGGCCGCGCGACTGATCCGTCTCAAGGGCTGGGGCGGCCTGGTCGCTGTCGATCTGGTCGGGGCGGGCCACGACGGGCCGGCCATGGTGGCGGCGGCCAAGGCGGCGTTCGGGGACGATCCGTCCATCGTCTACGGGCCGGTCAACAGATTCGGGGTGCTGATGCTGTCCCTGCCGTGGCGGACGACGCCGTTCGAGGAGCGGCTCCTGGGCCCGGACCGCCGGCCGTCGCCGGAGACGCGGGCCATCGCGGCGGTGCGCCGGTTGTCGCTGGCGCTGGCGGAGGACACGGCCTCGCCCTATCTGACGCTGCGCTGCGCGCCGGAGACGGCGGCGCTGGCCAGCCCGTTGGCCGCGCGGCTGGGGCCGCGGGCGCGGGTTGCGGCCGATCCGGCGGCGGACGGCGTGGAAATCGACGGAGTCTGACGCGATGGCGACCTGCCCCATCTGCCGGCGCGCCCCGGCCGACGAGAAGTACAAGCCCTTCTGCTCCAAGCGTTGCGCTGACGTGGACCTGCAGCGATGGTTCGCGGGCGTCTACGCCGTGCCGGGGCCGCCCGCGGACGGGCCGGCGGGCGATGACGACGAAGGCTGAGATCACCGCTGGACAGCGCAAAAGGCCTCGCCTATAGACGCCGCTCCCGCGAACGGACGCCTCGCCTGGGTAGCTCAGTTGGTAGAGCAGCGGATTGAAAATCCGCGTGTCGGTGGTTCGAATCCGCCCCCAGGCACCATCGCTCCGTGTGACGTCGCAAACCGACGTCGCCGCATCATGAAAATGTCGTTTTCCGCCGGAATCCTCGGCCTCGAACACGCTTGCTCTCCCGCTGGGGGAAAAGCGCCGTTGCGCACTTGACGCTCTGGTAAGCGTTCGCCAAAGGAGCTTGACCGCTTTCCTTGGCGAGCGGTCGGCGGAGAACGGGATTCTTCCAACCCGGACAACGTCGACACCGCCCCGGAAGCCCAAAAGCAACCGGAAGCGTCAGGAGGCGTTCCGCAGACCGGGGTTCCGCAAGATCCCCGATCGGCAGACGAGATTTTCATGGAGGGGCGGGCGTCTCCCGACCGTTCCTCAGGGTTCCACCGAGTCAGACCAAAAAAGCAGGAACTGGCGAACTATGCTCGATATCAAGAAGACCAACATCCTCCTGGCCATGGCCGGCGCCGCCGTGCTGATGGCCGGTACGCCGGTCCTCGCGCAGGATGCCACCGCTCCGGCCGCTGCCGAAGCCACCGCCGCCGCGCCGGCCGATCGGGTGGACGACGACGATGCGCGAGCGCCGCACCGCCTCCGCGCGCGGATGCCCCGCCAGCGCCTCGTAGGAC
>JAEZIH010000042.1 GCA_023416055.1 Pseudomonadota bacterium
CGTCCGCCGCCTTGCTCAGATAGCCGTCGACGCCGAACGCCCTTGCCATGGAGACGGTGTGCGCGTCCGCGCGCGCCGAGACGATGGCGATGCGGCTTTCGGGCAGCAGCTGCTGCAGACGCAGGAGCGCGCTGAAGCCGTCCGCGTCGGGAAGCATGAGGTCGAGCATCACCAGGCGGATGCGGTCTGCGTGGCGACGCGCAAAGGCTTCGGCCTCCGTCGCCGAGGCGACGCGTCCGACGTCCAGATGGGGATAGCTGCGCCGGATGGAAACTTCCAGCGCCTCCCCGACCAACGGGTGATCGTCCACGATCAGGACCAGCCAGCGCATCAAGCCCTCTTCTGCCGCATCAAAAGGCAAAGTCCGAACGATGTTCAGGTTCCCCTCGCAGGCGAGCAGGAGAAAATCTCCGCCCTAACCTATAACTTTGGTTCGATTTGACCTCTCTCGCGGGTTCCTCTGGTGGACTTGGCCCGGAGACGCGACGATGTGGGCGCCAACGCAGACCTCGAACGTTGGAGTTCCACATGACCCGTACCCGTCTCGCCGCCGCCGCCCTCGCCCTCGTCGCCTTCGGCGCCGCCGCCCCCGCCATGGCCCAGTCGGCCACCGGCCAGGGCTCGATCACCGTCATCCGGCCGCTGACCGTGGCCAAGAACGCCGACCTCAGGTTCGGCACCGTGGTGCGGCCGTCGGAAGGCGCGGGCAGCGTCGCCGTCAGCACGGCGGGCGCGCGCACCGTCGCCGGCGGCGTGGCCGCCCTGAGCTCGGGCGACGCTCCGCAGGCGGCCCAGTTCACCATCGACGGGGAGGGCGGTCAGTCCGTCTCGGTCAACGTGCCCTCGAGCTTCACCATGTCGAACGGTTCGGACAGCCTGACGGTCACGACGACCAACAGCCTCGGCGCCGCCGCCTCGGCCCAGACCCTCAGCAACAGCCTGGGCTCGGCCGGTTCGTTGAACGTGCGCGTCGGCGGAACCGTGCCGGTGTCCGCCACCGCCGCGACCGGCGTCTACACGGGAACCTTCACCGTCTCCGCGGCCTACAACTGACGGTTTGCGGAAGGGCCGCCCTGCAGGGGCGGCCTGACCGCCTTGTTGCGAGTTGAGTCATGTCCGGTATGCGTCGCCTTTTTCCGGCCCTGATCGCCGCCGCCCTGTCGTTCGCAGCCTTTCCCGCCGCGGCCCAGGTCGGCGCCGATCTGAACATCTCGCCAAAGCGGGTGGTGTTCGGGCCAGGCGAGCGCAGCGCCACCGTCTATGTGTTCAACCAGGGCGACGAAGCGGCGACCTATACGGTGGAGCTGGTCGACCAGGTCATGCTCCCCGACGGGCGCATCGCGCCCGCGGCGGAGGTCCCTGACGCCGCCGTGGCTTCCGCGGCGGACCTGGTCCAGCACACCCCGCGCCGCATCACCCTCCAGCCGCGCGAAAGCCAGGCCATCCGCCTTCGCGCGCGGCCAGCGGGCGACGGCACGTCCGAGCGGCGCAGCCACCTGACCGTCACCGCCCTGCCTCCCGAAACCAGCGGCTTCACCGCCGAGCAGGCGGCCGGCGGCGCCGACGGCGAGGTCGCCCTCCGGGTGATCGCCCTGTTCAGCATCAGCATTCCGGTCATCGTTCGCGACGAAGCCGCCGACGCCCGCGCGGCCATCCGCGACCTCAGGCTGGATCAGACCGGTGAGGGCCCGGCGCTGGTCTTCGACCTGGAACGGCTCGGGGCCAACTCCGTCTACGGGGACCTGGAGGTGCGTCTGGGCGATGCGGACGGTTCGCTCGTCACCGCCCTGCGCGGGGTGGCCGTCTATCCCGAGATCGATCGGCGGACGGTGCGGCTGGCCCTGCCGGCTCCGATCCCCGCCGGCCAGGCCCTGACCCTGGTCTACCGGAACGACGACACGGACAAGGGCGCCGTGCTGGCTGCGGCGGGTCTCGTCGCCCCGTGAGACGTCCGCTCCGTCTGGCGTGCGCCGCCGTGGCGGCCGCGATCCTGGGCGTCCCGTGCACCCAGGCGCTGGCCCAGACCGCACCGGCCGTCGCCGCGCCCGCCGCACGCGCGCCGTTCAGCGCCGAAGATCTCCTCTGGATGGAGGTCCGCTCGGACGAAATGCTCCTCGCAGACTCGATCAACGTCTACGCCTCGCGCAGCGGCGTCTTCGTGCCCATCGGCGAACTGTCGCGCGTGCTTGACCTCGCGGTCGGCGTCTTCCCGGCCCAGAATCGCGCCGAAGGGTGGGTGCTGGAGCGCGAGCGCACCCTCGTGATCGACCTGACAGAGGGCGAGGCGAGGCTCCGGGACCAGCTGTTCGAGGTCCTGCCGGATCAGGCCGTCATCTACGCCGACGACCTTTATCTGCGCACCGACCTGCTCGAACAGCTGCTGCCCGTCCGCCTGCGCCCTGACGTTCGCTCGCAGGTTCTGGAACTGACCTCGCTGGAGCCTCTGCCGTTCCAGCAGCGCCTGGAGCGGGAACGCCGGCGCGATCAGCTGGGCCGCGAAAGCCCCGGCGAGGCCCCTGTTCCGGTGGTCACGCCCTACCGGCTGTTCACCGCCCCCGCCTTCGACGTCAACCTCGGCGGCCTGATCACGCGCCACGGCGAAGACCAGGCGAGGCGCTACGACATCCGCATGGCGGGCGACATGCTGGGCGCCGGACTCGAGGCCTACCTCGGCTCCGATGACGAGGGCGAGCCGAGCAACGCCCGCATCATGCTCTCGCGCCGGGACGCCGGCGGCCGGGCTCTGGGACCGCTCGGCGGTTCGGAGGCGGCGATCGGCGATGTCTACACCCCGTCGCTGGCGCTCGGGGCCGCCAGCTTCGGCGGCCGCGGCGTCTTCTACACCTCGGCGCCGCGCGACAGCCTCGATATCGGAACCCCGCTGGACCTGCGGGGTGAGCTCGCGGTGGGCGAAGAGGTCGAGCTCTACGTCAATGAAGTGCTCTTCGCCGCTCGCTCAACGCCGGTGCAGGGACGCTACGAATTCCTCGACGTGCCGCTGGCCTATGGCCTGAACACCCTCCGGCTGGTCTTCTACGGGGCCCACGGCGAGACCCGTGAGGAAGTGCGCCGGGTCAATTTCGGGACCGGCCAGGTCGAGGCGGGCCGCTGGGTGGTTCGTCTGGGCGCCGTCGAACAGGATCGCACGGTTCTCGGCCTGGACAGCGAACTCGCCCGCGGCGCGCAGGGCGCCGCGCGGATGATCGCGGGCCTCGACTACGGACTCTCGGCCGGGCTGACGGTCAGCGCCGGCCTTGCCCGCTACAGTCCGGAGGCGGACGACGCGCGTTTACTGGCGACGCTCGGGGTGCGCGGCGCCCTCGGGCCGGTGGCGACCCAGGTCGACCACGGCTTCGACGATACCGGTGGCCGCGGCCTCGCGCTCGGCTTCGCCGCCCGGCCCGGCGGGGTCTCTCTCGTCGGCCGGCACTCCGAATACCGCAACGGCTTCATCGATGAGACGCGGCAGCCGGGCGGCGCCGGCCTCGCCCCGCTGCGCCGCGCCAGCGACCTGCGCGCCGATGCGCAGGTCGAGGCGTTCGGCCTGATCGTGCCGCTGTCGGCCAATCTTCGGCGGCTGGAATGGACGGACCAACGGCGGCTGACCAGCGCCGAGCTCCGGGCCTCCGCACCCCTCGGCCGCTTCTACGCCTCCAGCAGCGTCGTCTATGAAGACGAGCGCCGCCCCGACGGCAGCGGCCTCAGCCGCTGGGCCGGAGCGAGCGACGTCGCCACACTGGTGGCGTCGCGCCTGCAGCTGCGCGCCGGCCTGGCCTATGATCTGTCGCCGGAGGCGGAGCTGGACTCCGGCTACGCCACCGCCGACTGGCAGCTGTCCGACCGGCGAGCGCTGCGCCTTGGCGTTGTCCGCACCTTGCGGGGCGAACGACAGACCGCCCTGCAGGCCTCGCATCTCTGGCGGGCCGATCGGTTCGACCTGTCGGTCAACGGCGCCTGGGAGTCCGGAACCGGCGACTGGCGTCTCGGCGTGCAGCTTGGATTCGGGTTCGGCTACGACCCGGGGCGCGGCGCCTACCGCATGGTGCGTCCGGGCGTCGCCTCCGGCGGTTCCGTAGCGGTGAACGCCTGGATCGACGAGAACGGCGACGGCCGGCGGCAGGTCGACGAGCCGGGCGTTCCCGGAGTCGAGATCGATACGCCCGCCGGCGCCCTGACGACGGACGAAGAGGGCCGTGTCTTCACGCCGGGCCTGGGCGATCCCGGCACAGCCCTGGTGCGCCTGAACGCCGAGGCGGTCGAGGATCCGTTCCTCGTCGGCGGCCCCACCGTCTTCCCGGTCGAGCCGAGGCCGGGGCGGACGATCTCGATTCCCTATCCGATGCGCCGCTCCGCCGAGGTCGAACTGGCCGTCCTGCTGCGGGGGCCGGCAGGTCCGCGACCGCTGGCCGCCGTCAGTCTCGAACTGGTTCCGACCGACGGGGGCGCGATCCTCGAGGCCCGGAGCGATCATGCCGGCATCGCGTTCATCGAGGCGGCCCCGCCGGGGACCTACAGCGTCCGGCTGCAGGCCGCCCAGGCCGAGGCGCTCGGCCTTACGCTGGCCGGCGATCCGGTTCTGATCGTTCCGCCCGCCGGCGGTTTCGTGCGCGCCGAGCCGGTCGAGGTGCGACTGGCGTCGAACGAGGTGGAGCGATGAGAGCGGTCATGACGTCCATGGTCCTGGCCTTCGGTCTCGCGACGGGCGTTGCGGGGCCGTCGGCGGCGCAGCTGGCGGTCCACCGATCGCCGACCCACGCACCGGAACTCGGCACGACGATTCGGGGCAGCGCCCCGACCGTCTTCAGCATCTCGACCAGCGGCGGGGTCATCCGTCAGTCGGGCGACGCCATCCGTCTGTCCAACAGCTCGGTTCGCACCCCGACCGTCACGATCAGCTGCGGCCCGAACCGGCTGGAGTCGCTCTGCGCCCTGCGCTACATCCGGGTCAGGATCATTCCGGCGTCGAGCCAGGGGCAGGCGGCCATCACCCGCCTGCGGGTCGGCTCCCTGAGCGGCGGCCGCTACAGCCTGGGCGGCGCGCCCAGCGAAGGAGCCGTCGTGGAGTTCATCATGGCGCCGCTGGGCCTGTTCGGAGGCGACGCGAGCTTCGAGCTCGGCATGGACGTCCGGCTGGCGGCGGGCGCGCCCGGCGGACGGCATGTGTTCGACTACATCGTGACGGCGGAACTCCTGTGAGCGTTCAACTCGCCTTGGCCCTGTTGCTCGCCGACCCCGCGTCGGCCTCCGCGACCCTGACCATAGAACAGGCGGTGGCGGTCTCGAGCGTCGCGCCGATCCGCCTGGGCAAGAATGACGGAACGGAAGGTCCCGTCGTGATCACCGTGCGCGGCGATTCCAGCCGCGCCTACCGGCTCCAGGTCCAGGCCACCGTCGCCGATGCAAGCGGCGGGGCTCGGGTGGTCAGCGCCGCGGCGGGGGCGCTCGACGCTTCCGGCGCGGCGACCACAGGACCTTCCGGCTCCGATCACCTGCGCATCTTCGGCGTCTCTTCGCTGGTGCGGCTCGATGGGGAGGGCCGAACGGTCCTGCCGCTGCGGATCGTCTACGAATAGCTGGAGGCCAGTTCGCGCCTTACCACCGCAACGAGGGCCCCGGCGGCGGAGGCCGCGTCGGGCCGCCCGCTCGCAAACGCCCGGTCAGCCGCTGCAGCCGCTTCGGAGATGCGACGATAGCCGAAGATTCCGGCCGTGCCCGCCAGTCCGTGCGCCAGCTTCTCCGCCTGCGAACGATCATTCGCGGCCAGGGCGGCTTCCAGCTGATCCGCGTCCGCGAGGGCGCGTTCGCGGAACCGGAGGCGGAGTGCGGCCATGCGGTCCTCGATCATTCGATCCCCGCCAGGATATCGCGAACCTGTTCCGCGAGGGTCATGGGATCGAAGGGCTTGGTGATGACGCCTGCGGCGCCCAGTTGCAGATAGCCGTCGAGTTCCCCGCTCTGCGCCCGCGCGGTCATGAAGATCACCGGCGTGCGTGCGAATCCCGGCAACTCGCGCAGTCGCCGTAGCGTGCCAGGCCCGTCGAGCCGGGGCATCATCACGTCCAGCAGGATGACGTCCGGCGCAAGCCCCCCCTGCAGAAGGACCAGGGCCGCATCGCCGGAATCGGCGCTGTGCAGTTCGATGTCGGGGTCGAGTTCGAGCGCGAGTGCGGCGACCTCCCGGATGTCGGACTCGTCATCGACGTGAAGCAGGGTCAGACGTTCGCTCATCTCGCCTCTCTTCCGGCCACACGGCGCACCGTGCGGGCAAGGGTCGCCAGCGAGGTCCTGGACTTGAGCAGCACGGCTTCCACGCCCGGCGCATTCAGCAGTTCGGGTTCCCGCGCCGAATAGATGATGACGGGGATCGAGACGCCGTCCGCCGCCTGCAGCTCCGACAAGAGTTCCAGACCGGAGCCGTCGGGCAGGCCAAGGTCGAGAATGACGACGTCCGGACGTCGCGCCGACAATCGCGCGCGGGCTTCGGCGAGCGACCCGGCGGACAGGAACTCCGCTGTCCCGCTGAGGGCCGAGGCGGTGAGCCGGCGAATGTCGGCCTCGTCGTCGACCTGCAGTACAAGCGGGCGGCGGGAGGCGCACCGGGCAAGGGCGGCCTCCAGCGCCGTTCGCAAGCGGTCGGCGTCCAGCGGCTTCTCCAGCCAGTCCAGCACCTCCAGCGAGCACGCCCGAGCCTGGCCCCGGGAGACATCGGCCGAAACCACCATCACCGGCAGGTCATGGGTATCGGGCCGGCCGCGCAGCGCACGGATCAGCGCCAGACCATCGCCGTCCGGCAGCTGGAGATCGATGAGGGCGGCGCTGTAGGCGCGGGAGCCGACGGCGGCCAGCGCCTCCCGGGCGGTCGCCGCCACGTCGGCCTTGAAACCGTCCTCGGCCAGGATGCTGCGCATCACCTCGGCGGCATCGGCGTCGTCTTCCACGATCAACAGGCGCGGGCCGATGGCGTTTCTGTCCGCCTCGCCCGCCGATGCGGTCGACAGCGGCAGATCCAGGTGAAAGGTCGCGCCTTCGCCTGGTCTGGATTCGAACCACAGTCGGCCGCCGTGCCTCTCCGCGATCTCTCTGGAGATGACCAGGCCGAGCCCTGTGCCGCCCCGCTGTCGCGTGTCCGACGAATCGGCCTGGGCGAACTTCTGGAAGATGCGGGCGCGGAAGGCGACGGGAATGCCCGGCCCGCGGTCCTTCACGCTGATCCGCACTGACCGTCCCGCCGGAACGGTCGAGACCTCCACCACACCGTCCCGCGGGGAGAACTTCACCGCATTCGAGAGGAGATTGACCACGATCTGGATCAGCCGGTCGGGGTCGCCTGCGACGACGGCGTCATCGCCGTCCTCAAGGATCAGCCGCACCCCCGCCTCGTCGGCCATGCCCCGCACCGAGTCGATCGAACGGCTGACGACGTCGCGGACCTGAACCTGTTCGACCTGCAGCGTCATCTGCCCGGACTCGATCTTCTCGATGTCGAGGATGTCGTTGATCAGCCGCACCAGGCGCTGGCTGTTCGACTGGGCGATGCCGATCAGCCGGGCCGCCTTCTCCGGCAGCGGTCCCGCCGCACCACCCGCCAGCAGACCCAACGATCCCGCGATGGAGGTCAGTGGCGTGCGCAGCTCGTGACTGACGGTCGAGACGAACTGGTTCTTCATCTCCTCGACACGCCGCCGCTCGGAGACGTCGCGCACCGCCGCGATGATGTGAGATTCGTCGCCGACACTTACCGGGCTGACGGAAATCTCCGCCGAGAAGCGGGAGCCGTCGCGCCTGCGCCCGCAGATCGCCCCTTCGATCTCCTCCTCCAGATAGCCCTGCCGGTTTGCCAGCCGTTGCAGGATGTGCGCGTCGCCGGGCCCGGTCTCGTCAATGAGGATGGAGATGTCCTTGTCTGTCAGATCCTCGGGAGACCAGCCGAAAAGCCGCTCGGTGGCCGGGTTCATATCCTCGATCCGGGCGTCGGGGGTGAGGATCAGCAGCGGCGTTCGGCTTCCCTGGAAAAGGGCGTCCTGCCGCCGGGCCGAGGCGGCGACGGCCTCTAGGAGCCGCTGCTGCTGTCGCAGAAAACGCAGCAGGATCAGCGCGCTTGCGAGCAACAGGAGGGTCGCAAGAGCGCCCAGGCCGATGACGGAGGCGCGCGTTTGGGCATCCTGCACCCTTGCCCGCCCCTGTAGCCGGTCCAGCTCCGCCGCCTCTTGCTCCAGCAGACTGGAAAGCACCTGCCGAAGCTCGTCCATCGTCCGTTTGGCGGCGAGCGCCTGACTGGTCGAGGCGGGCAAGCCGGCCTCGTGCGCCGCCAGGCCCTGCTGCAGCCCCGCCTGGTGCTCAGCCGTCAAACGCCGCACTTCGGCCAGGGCGCCCGGCCGCCGCCCGGCGTAGGCCCGCTCGGCGCGATCAAGGGCGACGCCGAGTTTTTCGTGCGCGGCTTCATATGGCTCGAGGAAGACGGGATGCCCCGTCAGCAGATATCCCCGCTGGCCTGTCTCGGCGTCCTGCAAAAGCGAAAACACCGTCTTCAATTCGGTCCGACGGGCGTAGGACTGGGCCAGCGCGGCTTCGGCCACCCGCTCCCTGCCGACCTGCCGCAGGGCCTGTCCGCCGATCAGCGCCACCATCACGCCTCCGAGGAGGACGGCGCCCATGACAGCGAGATAGGTGCGCCGCAGTATTGCTTGCGACGGTCGTGGCGGGGCGATCGTTGGCACGAGGCGGAGGTCTCGGAGATGCGAGCAGCTAAGACCGAAATGCGACGGCTGGCCTCAAGTTCAAATGTGAAGGCGGAAGCCAGCCTTGGTGAGCTGGACCGAAACGCCGACGTTCCGGCGCTCGGCGATGGGTCGTACCTGCGCATTCACGGCTGGCCTCCCCTGACCGAAAGCGGACGTCGCCAACCGCCCCGTTGAGTCAGACGTGGTCTTTCCGCGGCAACCTCCCCCGGCGTCCGCTCCCGCCGCTTCCTGTCTTGAGCTCCGCTAGCGCGCGGCGATGAGGTTCATCCCAACCCCACGAGCAGCCGCGAGAGCCTTCCCCAGCTGGACGGTGGGCTTGCCGGCCTCCAGCTCCACAATGAATCGTTCACCGGTGCCGACAGCCAAGGCTAGATCACGCTGACTTAGCCCGAGCGCCAGCCGGCGCGTGCGTACCTGGCGACCGAATTCCGCAGGGCTATCGATCACGACTCTTACCGAGTGGGAAGGAACGGGCTTCACGATCCGGCCGATGGACGGCCTGGACCTCGACGCCCTGTTCGAGCCCACGACAATGCAGCAAAACTTCCCGATCGGGAAGACGCCCATCACTAAACCTCGAGGCCTGGACCGAGCAGCTGTAGCCGCATCCGCGGAAGCCGCCTCGGTCTTCAAGCAGAGAACGCTACGACATTTCCTGTATGCGGTAGATTTCCGGCAAGCGCAGGAGCGCTCCAACCGGCTAACTCATTGAAAAGAATGGTGGACGCGACAGGGATTGAACCTGTGACCCCTACGATGTCAACGAAGCGGCGCTCGTCTCAGAAAGCTTGGTAGTCTGGGCTATACGTGCCCCGGCATGCAATCTGATTGCAGCTCTTTTCATCTGATCGCAGCTGTTTCGGGTAAGTTTCTGGTAAGCAGCGAGGAGCACCGAGGCCTGCTGTGGATCCTCCCCGGTGGCCGCTCTCGACGCGGTCTTTGTCGCCCAACCGGGTCGGCTACCGGTGAGGCGCTGGTGTTCTGGCACGGCCGCCGCCTGTGTCAGGTGGCTCCCGCCTACCATGGCGAGGATTTCATCGGCTTGTGTGACGGCCGCGTAGTGGCGACCGCCCCCGACCGGGCCGGCGTGGTGCGAGCGCTGATCCTGGCGGCGCGCTGGCGTCGGTAATCCCTCAAGTCATCTGGTGACTGGGCGCGACCTCAAGGAGGCCGTCTCGGTCGTCGCGCTTGTCGGCCTGTTCGTCGCGCAGGTCGGGATGACGATCTGGCTGATGCTTTAGAAGGTGACGGCAACCCCACCGGACCGGTCGCAGAACCGACCCCAAAGAAACTCGAAATCGGGGTCAGCCTCGAAGCTGGCGCCGCGCGCGCCTTGTCGCCAGGCGTTGACGATGAAGCGGCCGTAGCCGCTCCTTCCGCCGTAGCCGTTCCGCGCGTTGATCTCTCCGCAGTAGAGCATCGCGCCAGCCTCGTGGGGATAGCGTTGGACGTTCCGGAATCTCGCCGAACTGGCGTCGCGCAATTCCGACAGCACGACGGCTCGCGCGTTGGCGTCGAACTGCGCCGGTGTCCGGTTGATGACCGGCAGGGCTGCTCGTTCTCGCTCGACAGACCTGGCGTAGGACCCATCCGCCAGGGCGTGAATCCTTCCCATCACGTCGTTGACGCTCTGCGCCGAAGCGGCGCCCGCGTGAAGCATCGTGAGGCACCCGGACATCTCGGTCGACCTGCACCTGTCCGACGAACTGATCGACCTGGTCGGCGGCGGCTACGACTGCGCGCTGCGCATCGGAGCCCTGCCGGATTCCTCCCTGACCGCGCGACGGCTTCGGCCGATCCGACGCCATCTGGTCGCCTCTCCCGACTACATCCGCCAGCGCGGGGCGCCGACCCATCCGTCGCAGCTGAACCGCCACGCCTGCCTCGGCTACGCCTACCTGCCCAACGCCGAGCTCTGGCGCTTCGTGAACGCGGCGGGCGAAGAGGTGGCGGTGCGGCCGCACGGGCCGCTGCGGGCCAACAACGCCGACGCCCTGACCGCCGCCCTCTGCGCCGGCCTGGGCGTCGCCCCCCAGCCGGACTTCATCTACTGGCGCGATCTGGCGGCCGGAAAGCTGGTTCCGGTGATGACCGACTGGACCCCGCCGCCCATCGCCCTGCATCTGGTCGCCCCGGGCGGCGGCCCCCGACCGGCCCGGGTCGCGGCCTTGATGGACTTCCTCGCCGCCCGCTTCTCGGCCCCGCTGTGGCCCGGCGACACCGTCGGCCGCTGATGCTGGAACGAAAGAAGGCGGCGCTCCGCAGAGCGCCGCCGTCCCCGGATCTGCCGCTCCGGCCGCTCCCCGTCAGAACGGGGTCGTGGCCTTCAGGCGGAGGCTCTGCAGGATCTCTCCCGTACTGAACCCGCCTTCGTACTCGCCCGACCAGGTCCAGCCCGACCGCGCCCGGTAGTCCAGGCTGAGGCCGGTGGTCAGTCGGGTGCGTCGCCAACCGTCGGCGGCGATCAGATAGCCCGGCCCCTCCAGCCAGTCGGCGTAGTGCAGGACCTGGCTGTCGGCGTTGCCGAACTCATGGCGAAGCTCCAGCCTGAGGCCCGGCGTCCAGACGCCGTTGCGACGTTCGATCGTGCGCTGGTAGCGGAGCCCCATCACGCCCTCCAGCGAGTTGACCTCGCGGGCGTCGTAATGGAGCGCCCACAGGGCCGAACCGGCTTCGGTGAACGCGTCGAGCTCGGCGCTGACCATTTCCAGTCGGCCGTAGCCGATCAGTCGGGTCGGGCCCCACGTCCGGTCCGAGCCGGCCGAGAGCGAGCCGAACCAGGCGCGGCCGTCCCGCTCGCCGAACACCAGGTCGCCATTGACCGGGGTCCGGCGGCGCAGGTCGAAGCCGAGCTCGCCGTAGCCAACCAGGCCGTCGACGAACAGGCCGTCGACCGGACGCCAGCTCAGATAGGCGACGCCCATCCAGCTTTCGGCCTCCAGGCGCGACACGTCGGCGCCGACGTCGGTGTGCTCCTGGCCGAAGCCGAGGCCGACGCCGACATCGAGGTTGGCGGCGACGCTCATGTCCACGCCCGCGCTGACGCCGGAGGTGGTGATCGACAGCTCCGCGCTCCGCGTCGTGGCGTCCCGGTTGCCCAGGCTGATTGCGCCCGAAGCCCAGACGCGGGGTCCGCCGGCAGCGGCGATCGCCGTTCCGGACGCCGGGGCGGCGTTCAGACCCCCGCCGCCGGCTTCGGTCCGCGAGGCGGACATCAGCCGGGCGAGGGTGGCCCGATCGTCAAGATCCGCCAGGGCGGCGCGGGTCAGGGCGCCGGTCTGTCCCCGACCCTGCCCCCGGCCATCGCCGTGCTCGGGCTGGTGGGCCAGCGCCTGGCCGAGCGCGCCCATCGACCGCTCGAGTTCGTCCAGCGGGGTGAAGGCGTTGGCGTCCAGGGTCACCCCCAGGGCCACGGACTGCACCGATCCGCCGGCGTGCAGGGCTTCCAGACGTCGGTTGAAGTTCGAGATCTGGGTTCCGGCCAGGCGACGGGCCGCCTCGGACTGGGCGGTATTCAGGCCGCGCACGTCCGGGTCCTGGCTCGGGTCCGGTCGCGCCTCAACGGTCAGGGTGAGGTCGAGCGAGCCCGTGTTCCCGAAGCCGTCGGTGGCGGTGATCGTGAAGGCGAAGGTCCCGCCCGTGGTCGGCCGACCACCCAGGATCCCGGCCGGGGTCAGGGTGAGGCCGTCCGGCAGGGCGCCGGCGGTGACGGCGAAGGTGTAGCCGCCCTGGCCGCCCGTCGCCTCGATCTTCTGGCTGTAGGGCACCCCGGCGAGGACGTCCGGCAGGGTCGCCGGGGTCAGCGTCAGGGTGGCCGCCTGGATCGTCAGACGAACCTCGGCGACGCCCTTGTATGGGCCCGCGCCACCGGCGCTGTCGGTCGCCTGCACCTGGACGGCGAAGGTTCCTGTCACCGTCGGAGTGCCGGTGATCCGGCCATCCGCACCGAGGGACAGACCGGCCGGCAGTTCGCCCGCGATCACGGCGTAGCTGTACGGAGCGACCCCGCCCACGGCCGCCACGGTCTGGTCGTAGGGCACGCCGCGAACGCCCGCCGGCAGCGCCGCCGGGGTGACCACGATGGTCGAGGCCTCAACAGTCAGGCTGTAGCGCGCCGCAATCGAGAACGGACCGGCGCCCGTCGAGCTGTCGGTAGCCGTGACGGTGAAGTCGAAACGACCGCCGTCCGTCGGCGCGCCGGACAGCACGCCCTCGCGGCTGAGGCTGACCCCGGTCGGCAGCGCGCCGCCGGTGACCGCATAGCTGTAGGGCGCCGTGCCTCCCGTCGCCGCCAGGGTGCGGCTGAGGGGCTCGCCGACCCGGGCGGCCGGCAGGGCTTCATCCGCCAGCACGAGAGTCGGAGCCGCGATGGTGACGGTGACCGTCGCCGGGGTCGAGCCGGGGCCCGCGCCGGCGCCGGACGTCACGCTGCGCACGCCGATCCGCTCGCCGCCGCCGGACGGGGCTGCGCCGCCGCCCGCACCGTCGGCGTAGCCGATGGCGCGATAGGTAAAGCTGTCGGTGCCGAAATAGCCCGCATTGGCGACATAGGTGATGACGAAGCCGCTCACCGTCGCCACGCCGTTGGCGGGCGGGGTGACGATCTCGATGCCCGTCGCGTTCTGCACATGGGCCGAAACATCGATCTGGGTCGGGACGTCGGCGGCGTTGGCCGGCGCCTGGATGGTCACCGGGTTGGCCGCCGGCGGGGCCGGAGCCGCGACGACGATCGCATAGGTCTGGGTGGCGGTGAAGCCGTTGGCGTCCGTCACCGTGACCGTGAAGCTGTAGCTTCCGCTGGCCGTCGGCGTGCCCGAGAGCGCGCCGTCGGCCGCCAGGCTGACGCCCGCCGGCAAGCTGCCGCCCGTGACGGCGAAGCCGTAAGGGCCCGTGCCGCCGGTCACGGCGATCCGTCCCGAATAGCCCGCGCCGACCTGACCGGCCGGCAGGCTGCCGGCCTCCAGCTTGACCGGAGCGTAGGTGAAGCGCGCGGTCGTGGCCGACGAGGCATTGCCCGCCGCGTCCACAGCCACCGCCGACAGCGAGACCGCGCCCGCAGGCAGGTCCGCAGCCGGGGTGTAGCTCCACGCCCCGCCGACGACCGCGATCGACACCGGCGCGCCGCCGTTGATCGACAGGCGCACCGTCGACCCCGCTTCTGCGACGCCGGAAATGGTCGGTCGTCCGACATCGGTGATCGAACCGTCGACAGGGGCCGAGATCACCGGCGCATCCGGGGCCGTGGCGTCGATGGTGAAGCTGATCGCCGCCGAGGCGGGCGAGACGTTGCCCACCGCATCGGTCGCCGTCGCCGACGCCGTGTGCACGCCGTCCGCCAGGGCGGCCGAAGTGTAGCTCCACGTTCCGCCGGTGGCGGTCAGGGTGGCCACCACCGCGCCGTCGACGCTGAGCGCCACCGTCGCGCCGGCTTCCGCCGTGCCCGAGAGCGTCGGGGTCCGGTTCGAGGACAGGGCCTCGACCGGGTTGACCACCGGCGCGGCCGGTGCCGTGGCGTCGATGGTGAAGCTGATCGCCGCCGAGGCCGGCGAGACGTTGCCCGCCGCATCGGTCGCCGTCGCCGACGCCGTGTGCACGCCGTCCGCCAGGGCGGCCGAGGTGTAGCTCCAGCTTCCGCCGGTGGCGGTCAGGGTGGCGACCACCGCGCCGGCAACGGTGAGGGTCACCGTCGCGCCGGCTTCCGCCGTGCCCGTGATGGTCGGGGTCCGGTTCGAGGACAGGGCCTCGATCGGGGCGATCACCGGCGCGGCCGGGGCCGTGGCGTCGATGGTGAAGCT
>JAEZIH010000019.1 GCA_023416055.1 Pseudomonadota bacterium
GCCTTCAGCCGCCCGGCGAAGGCCGTCTGGTCCTCGGCCACCTCGGCCAGGGCGTCCAGCTCGGGACCCGCCTTCCGCTCCAACTCGCCGCGCACCAGGTCCAGCAGGGCGCCAGCCCCGTCCGGCGCCCGCCGTCCGGTCAGCCGCTCGCGGGCCAGCAGGGCCACCGCCTCGGCCGCGGGCACGCGCTCGGCCTCGGTGACGCGCAGCGCCCCTGTCCGCTCCAGCCGGGTCAGCAGGGCCGCATCCAGATTGGCACGCACCCCCGCCAGCGCCTGCGAGCCGACGGCCTCGATCCGCGCCTGCTCGACCGCGTCGAACACCTCGGCGGCGCGGCTGTCGGCGGGGCGCAGCCGGGCGTTGATCCCCGCGTCGTGATTGGCCAGCCGCAGCGCCAGCCGGTCGGCCTGGCCGCGCAGGGCGGCGCTCTCCGGCCCGCCCGGGTCCCGCGGCGGATGGGGCAGGGTCAGGACGCCGTCGGCCAGCCTGGGTCCGTCCGAGCCGAAGGCCACCTCCAGCTCCGACTGCTCGGCCAGCGCCCGCGCGGCGTGGGCCAGGGCGCGCTTGAAGATCTCGGCTGGGGTCTCGGCGGCGGCCATGGCGTCCGGTCGGCCTTTCGCCGTCAGTGCGCCTCGGGCGGGCGCGCGGCGGGACTGGCGTATTCGCTCTCCGGCTTCGGCCGGTCGGACAGCACGAAGCGGCGGTCGCAGTAGCCGCACTCGACGAAGTCCTCGTCGCCCATGTCCATGTAGACCAGCGGATGGCCCAGGGCCCCGCCGCCGCCGTCGCAGGCCACGCGCTTGGTCGAGACCACGATCTCTTCCGGCGGCGGGATGATGGCGTCTGGGTGGCGGGGCGGCATGATCGACCTGTGGGCTGGGAGGGCGCGTCGCGGACTCCCTAGGCGGGCCGGGCCGCGTCGTCAAACGGCGCGGGCGTCGCGGCGGAAGATGCGGTCGAACAGCGCCTTGCGTCGCTTGAAGATGGTCCAGCCGAGGCTTCCCGCCGCGACCCACAGGCCGACTTCCCCGACCACGGCCACGGGTCCGCCGTACAGCAGCGCCTCGCGCAGCTCGAGATGACCCAGCTTGTAGGTCAGCATGATCGCCGCGAAGCCTCCGTAGCCCAGCAGGCAGAAGGCGAAGGCCGTCCAGCCGATGATCTTCGTTCGTGACATGTTGCGGCTCCGTCAAGCGTCCTGTTCAGAATGACAAGCAAACTAGACACTGGTGCGGGTTATGTCAAGCAACATTGACAATCTGCCTGGTTCGCTTGTCATTGCCCCCGCCGGGCGCGGCCCCTACCTAGGCGGACCGCTCCGCTGAAGGCCGCCGATGACCGCTCCTGAACCGCTTCCCGCCAACGCCATCGAGGTTCGCGGGCTCGAGAAGACCTACGCCGGCAACAAGAAGGCTCCGCCCAAGACGGCCCTGCGCGGCGTCGACCTGGTCATCCCGCGCGGCTCGATGTTCGGCCTGCTCGGCCCCAACGGCGCGGGCAAGTCGACCCTGATCAACATCCTCGCCGGCGTCGTGAACAAGACCGGAGGCACGGCGGCCATCTGGGGCCGCGACATCGACCGGCAGCCGCGCGACGCCCGCGCCGCCCTCGGCGTGGTGCCGCAGGAGATCGTCGCCGATGTCTTCTTCACCCCGCGCGAGTCGCTCGAGGTGCAGGCCGGCTTCTACGGCGTCCCCGCCCACGAGCGCCGCTCCGACGAACTGCTCGCCGCGCTCGGCCTCAGCGACAAGGCCCATGCCTATGTCCGCGCCCTGTCCGGCGGCATGAAGCGCCGCCTGATGGTGGCCAAGGCCCTGGTGCACAATCCGCCGATCCTGATCCTCGACGAGCCCACCGCCGGCGTCGACGTCGAGCTGCGCCGCCAGCTGTGGGACTACGTCCGCCGCATCAACGCCGAGGGCGTGACCATCCTGCTGACCACCCACTATCTGGAGGAAGCCCAGGAGCTCTGCGACACCATCGCCATCATGAACCGCGGCCAGGTCGTCGCCTGCGAGCCCACGCCCCAGCTGCTGCGCCGCCTCGACACCCGCAACGTGGTGGTCAGCCCCGAGGGTGATCTCGACGGCGTCCCCGACCTCCCGGGCTTCGAGGTCACCCCGCGCCCCAACGGCGCCTTCGCCGTCCACTACCGCAAGGGTCAGTCCTCGGTCGAACAGGTCCTCGCCGCCGTCCGCGCCGCCGGCGTCACCATCGCCGACATCTCCACCGAGGATCCCGATCTGGAAGACGTCTTCCTGGCCCTGACCTACGGGGATGAGACGCAGGTCGATCCGACGAAGGACTAGGACGAATCGACATTCACCGCATCCAGATCATGGCTGCGGCGAGGTGGATGAAGCCGAGGAAGTGGACGGCGAGCCTGTCGTAGCGGGTGGCGAAGCGGCGGAAGTGCTTGAGCTTTGCGAAGCAGCGCTCGATGCGGTTGCGCAGCCGGTAGAGGTCGCGGTCGTGCGGGATGGGGGTCTTGCGCGAGCGGGTTGAGGGGATGACGGCCTCGGCGCCGATGGCGTCGATCCGGTCTCGCAGGGCCATGGAGTCATAGGCGCGGTCGGCCAGGACGGCGGCGGGGCGGAAGCCCTCCAGCAGGGCCGGTGCGGCCTGGACGTCGCTGGCCTGGCCCGGCGCGAGCAGGAAGCGGACGGGTCGGCCCTGACCGTCGCAGGCCATGTGGATCTTGGTAGTCAGTCCACCTCGGGAACGCCCCACAGCCGGGTCGAGGCCCCCCTTTTTCGGCCGGAACCCCGACCCGCCGTCGCCTGCTGATGCGCCCGCACCAGCGTCGAATCCAGCATCAGATAGGCGTTGTCCCGGTCGCGGGTCAGCTCGTCGAAGACCTGCTCCCAGACGCCCTTCCGCGCCCAGCGGCTGAAGCGGGTGTGCGCCGTCTTCCACTTTCCGTAGCGCTCCGGCAGATCGCGCCAGTGGGCCCCGGACCTCAACACCCACAGCACCCCGTTCACGAACAGCCGGTTGTCCGACCCTGTCCGGCCGGGGTCCGTCGGCTTGCCCGGCAACAGCGGAGCGATCCGCTCCCACTGTCCGTCCGTCAGCTCGTAACGCTTCACACCCATCCCGACCTCCGCCAATGCGGAGACCTATGAATCACGCATCATAGCTCGCGTGAATCCCTGAATGTGGATTGGCCCTAGGGATCAGGCAGCAGGCAGCAGGCAGCAGGAAGAACCCCGCCGCCGACTTTCACGCACGATGTCCCTGCTGCCTGCTGCCCGCTGCCTCAGACAACCATCACCGTCCCGATCAGCAGCCGCGCCCCCGCCCGGCCCACAACCCGGTCCGTGGCCGCCTGCAGCTGGGCCACCAGCCGCTCGACGTCCGGCGGAGCGCCGGGCAGGGTGGTGTTCGCCGCCGTCTGGACCACCTCGGTATAGGCCGCCCTCAGCCGCGGCTGCGATTGCGCCACCCGGGCGCGCAGGGCCACGTCGGGCGTGTCCACCCCGGTCTCGACTGTCATCACCCCGCGTCCGCCGCCGGGACGGCGCGCGTTGGCGGTGATCGTCGGGAGTCTCAGATAGCTGTTCTGCGGCGCGCCGCCGCCCTTGCCCCCGCCGCCGGTCTTGCGGGCGCTGTCCTTCAGTCCGATCAGGGTGCGGCGATCCATGCCGCCATCCTGCCGCCCGCCGCTTAAGGCGCGGTTACGCCGCCGGGAAGCATCAGGTCCGGGAAGCGTCTCGCGGCCTCGTCCGCCCCGTACTGCTCCAGCACCCGGCCGTCCTCGACTGCGACCTCCATGACCATCGGGCTGCACGACGGCGCGGCCGCCAGCACCAGCACGCGACGCCCGTCCGCGCTCCACGCCAGGCCCTGAAGCCGAGGCTCGGCCGCGGCGCACTCCGGCTGCGCGCCGTAGACCGAGGCCACCGCCTCCGGCGCCCCGGTCACCTCGGTCGCCGCGCCGTTGTCCGGCGTGCGGAACAGGCGGAAGTCTCCCGGCCGTCCCGCCGACAGGAACACGCCGTCCGACCGCGGCGACCATGAGGCCAGCACCGGCGCCGCGGCGACGGCGATCTCCTGGCGCCGCAGCCAGCCGGCGCTCAGGATCACCCGCACCCGGCCCGCGCCGTCCGGCTCGAACACCAGGGTCGTGGCGCCGCCGGGCGAGGGCAGGCGCGAGGTGGCGCAGCAGTCGACGGCGACGATGTCCCCGGTCCAGCGGTCCGTCCCCGCCCCGTCTCCCTGTCCGCAGCCGGCGAGCAGCACCAGCACGCCCGGCAGGGCCGCCGCCGCCCTCACGCCGCCGCCTCGACCCCCTTGGGCTCCATCGGCTTCAGGTCCAGCAGGGCGAACAGCGCCGCGTCCTCGTCCTGCTCCGGGTTCGGCGTCGTCAGCAGCCTGCCGCCGACGAAGATCGAGTTGGCGCCGGCCATGAAGCACAGCGCCTGCATCTCCGGGCTCATCGTCTCGCGTCCCGCCGATAGCCGCACCATCGACTTCGGGCAGACCAGACGCGCCGCCGCCACCGTGCGCACGAACTCGATCGGGTCGATCTCGCCCTCGCGCTTGACCCGCTCGCCCAGCGGCGTCCCCGTCACCGGAACCAGCGCATTGACCGGCAGGCTGTCCGGATGCTCCGGCAGGGTCGCCAGGGCGTGCAGCAAACCCGCCCGGTCGCGCCGGCTTTCGCCCATGCCGACGATGCCGCCGCAGCAGGTGCTCATCCCCGCCTCGCGCACATGCGCCAGCGTCTCCAGCCGGTCCTGGTACGTCCGGGTGGTCACCACCTCGGCGTAGTACTCCGGGCCGGTGTCGAGGTTGTGGTTATAATAGTCCAGACCAGCCGCCTTCAGCTGCCGCGCCTGCTCGGCGGTCAGCATCCCCAGCGTGGCGCAGGTCTCCAGCCCCAGCGCCTTCACCCCGGCGATCATCGTCGCCAGCCTGGGCGTGTCGCGGTCCTTCAGCTCGCGCCACGCCGCCCCCATGCAGAACCGCGACGCCCCGCCGGCCTTCGCCGCCATGGCCTCGGCGATCACCGCCTGGGCGTCCATCAGCTTCTGGGCCTTCAACCCGGTGTCGAAGCTCGCCGACTGGCTGCAGTAGCCGCAGTTCTCGGCGCAGCCGCCGGTCTTCACCGACAGCAGCTGGCTCTTCTGCACCTCCGACGGATCGAACCAGCGCCGGTGCACCGTGGCCGCCTCGTAGACCAGCTCCATGAACGGCCGGGCGAACAGGGCCTCGACCTCTTCCAGGGTCCAGTCGTGTCGGGGCACGGACAGATCGCGCATCATGCGCCTCCCTGACGCAGGCCGGTCGCCGGGGCAAGGCTCTCACACATCCATGATGATCTCGCCGCGCTTCAGGTCGATGACCACGCGGTCGAACACCCCCAGCACGTCGACGCCCATCAGCATGGCGGGGCGGTCGGCCAGCCCCAGCAGGCGGAAGATGTGGAAGTCCCCCATCAGCACCGCCAGCCGGTCCAGCACCAGCTCGTTGAAATGCACCGCCGACAGCACCACCGCCTCGGCCAGGGCGGCCTGACCGGTCGGCGACTGCACCAGCGCCTGTCCGGTGGAGGCGCTGCGGCTCTGGAAGGGTCGGGCTCCCGCCGCGGCGGCCAGGGCCGGATTGATCAGCGTCACCTGCGCCCCGGTGTCCACCACCGCCTGCACCGCCTGGCCGCGCACCAGGGCGTTGACGATCATCAGTTCCGCCCCGCCGCCCGCCGGGGGCTGGAAGCGCACCCGCGGCCGCACCACGCCGAGGAACCGGTCCGGGTCGGGCCGCGAGCGATTGATCGAGGCTCGCCCGCTGCCGCGGAAGCGCATGATCAGCCGCTGCTCGGCCAGCAGGTCCAGGCCCAGCAGGCCGTCCAGACCGATCAGGCCCGGCCGCGTCCCCACCGCCAGCCGCACATGGCCGGCTGTCAGCGAGCCGCTGGAGAGCGTCCGCGCGCGAACCGCCTGCACCCGTTCGAGCCCCAGCACGGTGTGCATGTCGACCACGCCGGCCTGGTCCATGCCCAGCCTCGCGGCCAGGTCGTCGGCCACGACCGAGGCGCTGGCGGCCGTGTCCACGGCGAACAGGAAGGGCCCCTCGCCATTGATGAACACCGGCACCGTCGAGCGGCGCACCCGGTCGGTGGTCTGGTCGGCGCGGAAGGCGGCGTCGCCCGCGTCCTGGCCCCATGCCGGTCGGGGCAGGGCGAGCGGGGCCAGCGTCGCCAGCATGGCGCCGCCCAGGCTGCGGCGACTGAGGCCGTCTGCCGTCATACGCTCCTCCCGGAGCGCATGCTGACACGAAAAGCGCCCCGCCGCGAGCGGGGCCGGGGGCCTAGCCGACCGCCCTCAGGGCCGGCTCGCCGCGGTCCAGGCGAAAGCGGCCGATCTGACGGCTGAGGCCCTCGGCCTCGCCGGCCAGTTGCCGGGCCGCGGCCGTGGCCTCCTCGGTCATGGCGGCGTTCTGCTGGGTGATGTCGTCCATCTCGCCCATCGCGCGTCGCACCCGGGCGAGGCCGTCGGCCTGCTCCTGGGCCGAGCCGGCGATGCCGCTCGCCAGGTCGTCGACCGCCGAGACCTTGTCCCCGATCCGGCCCAGCGCCTCGCCCGTCCGTTCGACCAGCTCCACGCCGCGGGCGACGTGCGCCGTCGAGGTCGAGATCAGCTCGCGGATCTCGCCCGAGGCCTCGGCGGAGCGCTGGGCGAGGGCCCGAACCTCCTGGGCCACCACGGCGAAGCCGCGTCCGGCCTCGCCGGCCCGGGCCGCCTCAACGCCCGCGTTCAGGGCCAGCAGGTTGGTCTGGAAGGCGATCTCGTCGATCAGGCTGGTGAAGCGCCCGATCTCGCCCGAGGAGTCCGCGATGGCGTGGATGGCCGAGACGGCCTCGCCGACGACCTCCGCCGCCTGCTCGACCTCGCTCCGCGCCGCGAACAGGGCCTCCGCGGTCTGCCGCGCCCCGGCGGCGGTGGACACCACCTCGCGCGCAATGGCGTCCGCCTCGGCGACGGTCCGCTCCAGGTTGGCGGCCTGGCGTTCGGTGCGGCTGGCCAGGTCCTCCGAGGCCACGGCCAGCTGGCCGGACCCGGCGCTCAGGCTCTCGATGCTCTCGGCCACCGCCCGCACCGCGGTGCGCAGCGCACGCGTCGCGGCGTGGAAGTCGTCCTGCAGGCTCCGGTACTCCTCCGGGAAGGTCCCGGGAATGACGACCGACAGGTCATTGGCGGCCAGGCTGTGCAGCGCCGTGCCCAGCGCGGCGACCACCCGGGTCTGGCGCGCCTCGGCCTCGCGCCGGGCCGCCTCGGCCTCGTCCCGCGCCTCCTGCAGGGCCTCCAGATAGATCGAAATGGCTAGGTCCATGTCCAGCATGACTCGCTGGGTCAGCTCGGCGATCGCGTCCGCCGTGGCCCGATCGTGCGCGGCGCCGGCGAAGCGCGGCCGCGGCCGTCCCGCCACCGCCCGCGTCAGGTGCGCCAGCACCACGCTGTAGCCGCCGATGTACCAGCGCGGCTCCAGGCCGATACGCGCGTGCACCCGTCCGATGGTCCGCACCGAGGCGGCGTAGTCGTCGTCGGCCCGCCCCTCGATGATCGCCGCCCAGTGCTTCTGCTGGGCCGCATGCGCCGTCGAGATGTGGCCCTCGTCGCGGAAGAAGCGTCTCGTCTCAGGCGCCGCCCGCACCCGGTCGTAGAAGGCGTCCAGCGCCCGCGGCAGGGCTTCGCGCAGCAGGGGCGCGATCGACTGGTAGGCCGGGCTGCTCGCGCCCAGGCCCATGAAATCGAGGCGACGCTTGATGCTCTGGCTGGACATGACGCGGACACATGGCTGGCGGGACGGGGAGGCCCTCTCTTGATGGCCCGAAAGGTGTCCAACCGCTTAAGCGGCCGCTAGGTAGAAGTCCGTAAGGCGGCCGGTCATATAAGGATATCCTTATATGTTCATTGCCCGATGGCGGCGAGCGGGCTATAGGCGGCGCCGAACCCTCAAGACCCGCACCTTCAAAGGCCGCCTTCATGACCGACTACATCGTCCGCGACATCTCCCTGGCCGACTACGGCCGCAAGGAGATCGCCATCGCCGAGACCGAAATGCCCGGCCTGATGGCCCTGCGCGCGGAGTACGGCGCGGCCAGGCCGCTCAAGGGCGCCCGCATCGCCGGCAGCCTGCACATGACCATCCAGACCGCCGTGCTGATCCAGACCCTCGAGGCCCTGGGCGCCGAGGTCCGCTGGGCCTCGTGCAACATCTTCTCGACCCAGGACCACGCCGCCGCGGCCATCGCCGCCAATGGCACCCCGGTCTTCGCGGTCAAGGGCGAGACGCTGGAGGAGTACTGGGACTACGCCCACAAGATCTTTGAATGGGCCGACGGCGGCTATCCGAACCTGATCCTCGACGACGGCGGCGACGCCACCTTGCTGTGCGTGCTCGGCCCCAAGGCCGAGAAGGATCCCTCGGTCCTCGACAACCCGACCAATGAGGAAGAGGAAGCCCTCTACTCGGTGATGAAGCGGTACCTGAAGGAGAAGCCCGGCTTCTACTCGGCCATCCGCGACGCCATCGGCGGCGTGTCGGAAGAAACCACCACCGGCGTCCACCGCCTGTACCAGATGGCCGAGCGCGGCGAGCTGCCGTTCCCCGCCATCAACGTCAACGACAGCGTCACCAAGTCCAAGTTCGACAACCTGTACGGCTGCCGTGAATCGCTGGTCGACGCCATCCGCCGCGGCACCGACGTCATGCTGTCGGGCAAGGTCGCCGTGGTCTGCGGCTACGGTGACGTGGGCAAGGGCTCGGCCGCCTCGCTGCGCCAGGGCGGCGCCCGCGTCATCGTCACCGAGATCGACCCGATCTGCGCCCTGCAGGCGGCGATGGAAGGCTATGAGGTCCAGACCCTCGACGATGTCGCGGACAAGGCCGACATCTTCGTCACCGCCACCGGCAACAAGGACGTCATCACCGTCGAGCACATGCGGGCGATGCGCAACAACGCCATCGTCTGCAACATCGGCCACTTCGACTCCGAGATTCAGGTCTCGGGCCTGAAGAACATGAAGTGGGACGAGATCAAGCCGCAGGTCGACCACGTCGAATTCCCCGACGGCAAGAAGATCATCCTGCTGTCCAAGGGCCGCTTGGTGAACCTCGGCAACGCCACCGGCCACCCGTCCTTCGTCATGTCGGCCAGCTTCACCAACCAGACGCTGGCCCAGATCGAGCTGTGGACCAACAAGGCGAAGTACCAGAACCAGGTCTACGTCCTGCCCAAACACCTCGACGAAAAGGTCGCCCGCCTGCACCTCGACAAGCTCGGCGCGAAGCTGACCACCCTGAAGAAGGAACAGGCCGACTACATCTCGGTCCCCGTCGAAGGCCCGTTCAAGCCGGACCACTACCGGTACTAGCGGCGACGCGGGGCTGCGACCATCGCCAGGACGGGAGCCATCGCAACCGGCGATGGCTCTCCTGGGGCCGGTGTCCTCAAGCCCCGTCTACTAGAACAGGCACACGGGCTCCCAGACCAGCCAGTCCGGGGCGGGCGTGTCCTCGGCCCAGGCCAGGAACGCCTCTTCCACCTCCTCCAATGCGAATGTCGTCGCCGACTGATCGTCGCTGCGCACGGCTTGGAAATGGGCCTGCGCATCGCCGTCCCGCCGTTCCAGCACGTAGCCTCCGTCCGCGAAGGCGGTCTGGATGTAGATCTCGTCGGCCGCCGACAGGATCACGAAATCGCCGTCGCCGCAGGCAAGGAGAGCCTCGCGGATCTCTTCTCTCGTGGCCGCGATGCGGTGGTCGGCGCCGCTCGTCGTCAGGATCAGCGTCCTTGAAGCGGCGAGTTCTGTCGACTCCGTTGAACCGGCCGCCTCGGCGCGAGCGACGGCCTCCTCTGAACCGAGGACGTCAGCGCGAGCAACGGCCTCCTCGACGAAGCGGACGAGGGGATCCGCCTGGCGTCGATCCTTGTGGCTCCACCAGAACACCAGCGGGCTGAACAGGAGAACGGCGCTGACGATGATGACCGTCTGCAGCGAGTCCTCCCCGGTCGCCATCATCATGTACAGACTGAACGCCAGCACCGGCAGCAGCAGGGCGTAGGCCGCCAGGCCGTTCAGATCGGACCCCGCCCGGCCCGACACCCTCGTGCCGAGGTCGCCACGCCCGATCGCGGCCAGCAGCATGGGGCCCCGCCGGTCGAAGGCGCTCAGCCACAGGCACATGAAGGGGCCGACGATCCAGCCGCGGGCGCCCGGGCTCGCGTCGAACCAGCCTTTCATTCGCGAGCGGAGCGCCGCCTTCACCCGGGCCGGAGGCAGCGGGGACCCGACCTCGAAGCGATATCCAAAGGGCTGGAAGCCGCCCGTCTCCTGCCGTGTCCCGGCGACCGGGACGGCGTGGCGCTCATCGCCCGCGGCCGGCGCGCCGAACAGCCAATCCAGAATGACGTTGCGCTTCGGCGGACCGTCCATGCCCGATCTTCCGGCGCCCTCCGAAAGCGGTCAATGCGGCCGGTGCCCCCTCACGCCGCCAGCGGCAGCTCCCGCGCTGGCGCCACCCGCTCGATCGTCCCGACCAGACGTTCGCCGTCATAGACCCGCACCTCCGCCCACCCGGCGACGCCTTCCGCCGCGCCGCGGGCCCGGGCCCGGGCGTCCTCGTCGTCCGACGCGTCCAGCACGTACAGGTCGGCGAAGGCGTCCTCGTCCGTGCCGATGATGCAGTAGTAGCAGTCCATTGGGGTCCTCGCTCGGGCCCATCAAACTACCCGCGCGAAAACTCGTTCCTGTGACGGCTGGCTGACAGTTTCCCGTCGGACGGACGGTCGCTGACGCGCGCGGTGTCGGCGTCGCACGGGCCGCTTGCCGCTGGCGCGGCGCCCGGCCGGGGCCTAGAACCCTCACATGGGCACCGTATTCGATATCCTGATCATCCTCGCCATCATCGCCGTGGCCGTCACCTTGGCCTTCGGGATCCGCTCGCTCTACCAGACCGACGAGGGGGCGCGGTCGCGCTCCAACAAGCTGATGCGTCTGCGCGTCGCCCTGCAGGCCGTGGCCGTGGTCCTGCTGGTCGCCGGCATGTGGTGGAAGTCCACGCACGGCAGCTGAGCATGGTCGTCCTCAACCGCATCTATACGAAGACCGGCGACGGCGGCGAGACGCGCCTCGCCTCGGGCGCGCCGGTGTCCAAGACCGATCCTCGGGTCGAGGCCTACGGCGCCGTCGACGAGCTCAACGCCGTCATCGGCGTGGCCCGGCTGCACTCGCACCAGAACGACCGCATCGACGCCATGCTGGCGCGCATCCAGAACGAGCTGTTCGATCTCGGCGCGGACCTGGCCACGCCGCTCGATCCGCCCCCGCAATGGGAGGCGCTGCGCATCCTCGACGCCCAGGTCGAACGTCTCGAGTCCGAGATCGACTGGATGAATGACAGCCAGAAGCCGCTGGACAGCTTCATCCTGCCGGGCGGCTCGCCCCTGTCGGCCTACCTCCACCTCGCCCGCACCGTCTGCCGCCGGGCCGAGCGCGAGGCGGTGCGCGCGCGGGAGGCCGGCTGCGACCTTTCGCCCGCGGCCCTGCGCTACCTCAACCGCCTGTCGGATCACCTGTTCGTCGCCGCCCGCCGCGCCAACGCCCACGGCGCCGACGACGTCAAATGGGTTCCGGGCGCGACCCGCTGAGCGCCTAGCGCCCGGTCAGGGCCTCGCGCTGGCGGCGCACCTCGGCGTCGCGTTCGGCCCTCGCCGCCGCCAGCCGGTCCTCAAGTTCGATCAGCTCGCGGTTCTTGGCGTCCGAGGCCTCGGCCCGGCTCTGGCCTTCCGGCCGCCCGGTGATCTCGGCGATGGAGATCGGCCGCGCGCAGACCTCGCCCTCGCGATCCCACCAGCCGCCGCGGGCCTCGCACTTCTCCTCGGGCGCCACGACCAGGGCCTGGTAGGCGAACACCCCGCCCAGCAGCACCGCGAAGGTGGCCAGGAACAGCACGCTCAGACGCTTCATGGTCAGCAGGCGATGCATCGTGAAACTCCGGGGCCGCTGCGTCGTTGACGCCGCGTTACGTTGACAGGCCGGGACAGGCGTTCCATTCCCTGCCCGCACATTCCGGCCATCTCATGGACAGCGCAATGAAGGTACTCGTCCCCGTCAAACGGGTGATCGACTCCAACGTCAAGGCCCGCGTCAAGGCGGACCAGACCGGGGTCGATCTGGCCAACGTCAAGATGAGCATGAACCCGTTCGACGAA
>JAEZIH010000127.1 GCA_023416055.1 Pseudomonadota bacterium
GTCCGTGCTCCTGTGCAGCGGACGGTCGTGGCGGATGTGTGGCGGTCTAGCGAGGTCCGGCGGGTCCGTCACCTGACTGCGCGTGACAGGTTTGTAATACGGCTCAGTCTTCGCCCGTCAGCAAGGGCCCGACCTGCTCCCGAAGGCCGGCCGGCGGCCGCCGCGGACGCCCGTCCAGATGGATGCAGACGGCCACCACCTCGGCCCGGCACAACACCTCGTCGCCCCGCGCGATGGCCTGCGAGATCAGCAGCCGCGGCCCCTTGATGGCCCGATATCGCGTCCGCACCACCAGGGCGTCGTCGATACGGGCCGGCTTCAGATACTCGAGCGCCAGTTTGGAGACGACGAAGGCCATCGGCTGGTCGCCGTCCAGCAGCTCCGCATGGCCCACGCCCATCAGCCGCAGCGCGTCCGAGCGGCCGCGCTCGAAATAGCGCACGTAGTTGCCGTGATAGACCAGGCCGGTGAAGTCGGTGTCCTCGTAATAGACCCGGACCGGCAGACGGTGCTCGCGGCCCTCGAAGCGGCCGGCGGAAGGGCTGTCAGTCATGATGCGGGCCGCACCACCGCGCCGGGCGCACGGGTCAGGAAGCCGGGGCAGATGTCGCGCAGCATCTGGTCGAACTCCGCCTTCAGGGGATCGCTCTCCAGAAGGATGCGGTTGGGCCGCGAGATGAAGGCCTCGAGGCGACCGCCGGTCGAAACATAGCCGCAGACGGCCCGGCGGCGACCTCGCTCGGTGTAGCGCACCACCGCCTCGGGGCCGGCGTGCTCGCGCAGCTGCACCGCCGCCCGCTCCTCGAACGTCGGCTCCCGCCCGCCGAGGCCGCCCGACCGCGTGGCCAGCCACAGGATGACCACGCCCAGCAGAACCACCGCCCCGCCGAGCACGGCGATCAACCTCTCCGCCCTGATTGTCCGACGCGCCATCCCGCCTCCTTCAGCCTGACAATGCAGGGCTTCGGCGGAGAGGTGAAGCCTACTTGCCGCCGAACAGGTCGCCGGCCTGCGGCGCCTTCGGCGGCTCCGTCAGCCCCAGATGGCTGTAGGCGCGGGCGCAGGCCATGCGGCCGCGCGGGGTGCGCTGGATGAAGCCCTGCTGCAGCAGATAGGGCTCGATGACGTCCTCGACCGCGTCGCGGGCCTCGGCGATGGCGGCGGCGAGGGTGTCCATGCCGACCGGGCCGCCGCCGTAGTTCTCGATCAGGGCGCGCAGGAAGCGGCGGTCGAGGCTGTCGAGGCCCGCCTCATCGACCTCCAGCCGGGCCAGGGCGCGGGCGGCCTCCAGCTTGCCGATGGTCGCCGCGCCCTCGGCTGAGGCGAAGTCCCGCACCCGGCGCAGCAGGCGGCCGGCGACGCGCGGCGTGCCGCGGGCGCGGGCGGCGATCTCCAGCGCCCCGTCCTCGGTGATCGGCGCCCCCATCTTGCGGGCCGCGCCCATCACCACCCGCGTCAGCTCCTCGGGGGTGTAGAACTCCAGCCGCAGCGGAATGCCGAAGCGGTCGCGCAGCGGCGTGGCCAGCAGGCCTGCGCGGGTGGTGGCGCCGACGAGGGTGAAGGGCGCCAGGTCGATGCGCACCGAGCGCGCCGAGGGCCCCTCGCCGATGATGAGGTCGAGGACGTGGTCCTCCATGGCCGGATAGAGGATCTCCTCCACCTGCGGATTCAGCCGGTGGATCTCGTCAATGAACAGGACGTCGCGCGGCTCGAGATTGGTCAGGATGGCCGCGAGGTCGCCGGCCTTGGCGAGGATCGGCCCGGAGGTGGCGCGGAAGCCGACGCCCAGCTCGCGCGCGACGATCTGGGCCAGCGTCGTCTTGCCAAGCCCGGGGGGGCCGAACAGCAGCACGTGGTCCAGCGCCTCCGACCGGGCGCGTGCCGCGTCGATGAACACCTTCAGATTGCCGCGCGCCTGCTCCTGCCCGCCGAACTCGGACAGCGTCTGCGGCCGCAGCGCGCGGTCGTAGGCCTCGCCGGGGGCGGGCTCGGCGGAGATGAGGCGGGCGTCAGTCACGTCTTGTCCAATCAGAACAGCCGCTCGCGGGGAGACGGCCGACAGTCGCCGCGGAACCCAGCTGATCCAGCGACAACATCGCCGGCTCGTATCTCGATGTCACCCGTCCGCCTGTTGATGATCACCAGCGGCTTGTTGATCCAGTTTAGCGAGAAGCGCGCCCGGACTTCATCCTCTGTAATCGTCATCTCGGTCAGGCGACGCCAACCATTCTCGCCGCGACCTGCGATCTCGGGGACGAGCTCAGCAGGCGGAGAGATACGGCCCTCGTTCCCGTCAATTTCCACCATCACGCGTGAGACAGACTGCACCCCGCCCACCGTAGAAATCCCGTCACATTGGAGCGCGACGGATAGCTGAAACACAATCGCAAGCGGCGTCATCTTTCGGCTCCTTGAGTTCCGCAAGGGCTGTCAGACCTAAGCATCCTACCGCCCCAGCTCCTGCAGGGCCGCCCGGATCACCGCCGACAGATCGGCTTCGTCGCCCAACCGGATGATCGCCTGATCCACGGCGCGGCGGGCGTTGACCTCGGCGACGCCGAGGCCCAGCAGCGC
>JAEZIH010000135.1 GCA_023416055.1 Pseudomonadota bacterium
GGCCCGGCCCGCCTCGAGTTGCCGGCGCGAGGTCTCGGGGTCCGGCTCGAGGTCGCGACGACCGCGCTCCATCGTGGCCCCGACGAGCGCGCCGCCCGGCGTGGGCACGACGTAGAGGCCGGGCGCCCGCAGGGTCAGGGACGGGGCCGGCCCCATCACCGGGGTCAGCTGGCCGCGCCAGGGTTCGATCGCCTTGATAAGGCCGGCGATCCGCGCCGGCAGCCCCGGCAGCGCCGGGGCCGCACCGGTGGCCAGCACCACCGTCGGGGCGAACCAGACCCGGCCGTCCGCGGCCTCGACCCGCCAACGGCGGTCCTCGGGCGAGAGGGCGGCGACCGAAGCGTGAACCACGAAGACGCCCTCCGCGCGCGACAGGGCCTGCTGGGCCGGGCCCACCTCGACGCGCCAGTCGTCGGGCGTGAACACCCCGTCGGGCGTGCGTCGCGCCTCGACGCCGAACGCCGCCAGCCGCTCCATGGCTGCCTCGGGATCTGGGCCGCGCCATTCGACGCCGTCCCTGTGCAGCCTCAGGCCGAAGAGCTCGGCGAAGTCGACCCACAGGTCGCGGGCGCGCGTCAGCAGGGCGGCGCGCTCAGGGGTGGCGGCGTCGGACAGGCACTCCAGCGCGGGCGCCAGCATACCGGCCGCGGCGGCGCTGGCGTTGGGCCCGCCGGGATCGATGACGGTCACCGCATGGCCGCGCGCGCCCAGCTCCGCAGCGGTGCAGAGGCCGAGCACGCCGGCGCCGATGACGATCACATCCGGGGAAGACACGGACGGTCAGATCGACCGCCCGGCTCCGGATTGCAAGCCTTACTCGGCGGCGATGGCCGCGGCGCGGGCTGTCTCGATCCGCTGGGTTAGGGCCGCGTGCTGGTCCCACAGCGCCTGTGGCAGGCGGTCGCCGAACTTCTCGTAGAAGGCCGGGATCAGGGCGGCTTCCTCGGCCCAGACCTCGGCGTCGACATCCAGCAGGGTGGCCAGGTCGGCGTCCGACAGGTTCAGGCCCGACAGGTCCAGCGCCTCGCGGGTCGGGACGCGGCCGACCGGGGTGTCCACCGCCTCGGCTTCGCCGTCGATGCGGCCGGCGATCCACTTCAGCACGCGGGCGTTGTCGCCGAAGCCCGGCCAGACGAACTTGCCTTCGTCGTTCTTGCGGAACCAGTTGACGAAGTAGAGGCGCGGCAGCTTGGCCGGATCGGTGCGCTTCGCCATCGACAGCCAGTGAGCGAAGTAGTCGCCCATGTTGTAGCCGCAGAAGGGCAGCATGGCGAACGGGTCGCGACGCAGCTCGCCGACCTTGTTCTCGGCCGCGGCGGTGCCTTCCGAGGCGACCGACGAGCCCATGAACACCCCGTGCTCCCAGTCGAAGGCCTCGGTGACCAGCGGCACGGCCGAGGCGCGGCGGCCGCCGAACAGGATGGCGTCGATCGGCACGCCCTTCGGGTCCTCCCACTCCGGCGCGATGGCCGGGCACTGGCCGGCCGGGGCGGCGAAGCGGGCGTTCGGGTGGGCGGCGGGCTCGCCCGAGGCCGGGTCGTGCGGCTGGCCCTTCCAGTTGGTCAGGCCCTCGGGAACTTCCTTGGTCAGGCCTTCCCACCAGACGTCGCCGTCGGCGGTCAGGGCGGTGTTGGTGAACACCGTGTTCGAGCCAAGCGTGGCGAGGGCGTTCTGGTTGGTGTTGCGGCTGGTGCCCGGGGCGACGCCGAAGAAGCCGGCTTCCGGGTTCACGGCGTAGAGGCGGCCGTCGTCGCCGAAGCGCATCCAGGCGATGTCGTCGCCGAGGGTCTCGACCTTCCAGCCGGGGATGGTCGGCTGGAGCATGGCCAGGTTGGTCTTGCCGCAGGCCGAGGGGAAGGCGGCGGCGACGTACTTGGCGCGGCCCTTCGGGTCGGTCAGCTTGAGGATCAGCATGTGCTCGGCCAGCCAGCCCTCGTCGCGGGCCATGACCGAGGCGATGCGCAGGGCGTAGCATTTCTTGCCCAGCAGGGCGTTGCCGCCGTAACCCGAGCCGTAGGACCAGATTTCGCGGGTTTCGGGGAAGTGGACGATCCACTTCTCCTCATTGCAGGGCCACGGCACATCGGCCTGGCCCTCGGCCAGGGGGGCGCCCAGGGTGTGCACGGCCGGCACGAACTCGCCGTCGGTCCCCAGCACGTCCAGCGCCGCCTTGCCCATGCGGGTCATGATGCCCATCGACACGGCGACGTAGCCGCTGTCGGTGATCTCGACGCCGAGGGCCGAGATCTTCGAACCCAGCGGGCCCATCGAGAAGGGCACGACGTACATGGTGCGGCCGGCCATGCAGCCGTCAAACAGGCCGTTCAGCCGGTCGCGCATCTCGACCGGATCGGACCAGTTGTTGGTCGGGCCGGCGTCGACCTCGTTGGCCGAGCAGATGAAGGTGCGGCTCTCGACGCGGGCGACGTCCTTGGGATCGGAAGCGGCGTAGTAGCAGCCGGGGCGCTTGGTCTGGTCGAGTTCCTTGAGCGTGCCCTTGGCGATCAGGTCGGCGACGATGGCCTTCTTCTCGGCCTCGGAGCCGTCGCACCAGTGCACGCGCGCCGGCCTGGTCAGGGCGGCGATCTGCTCCACCCAGGCGACGAGGCCGGCGTGGGCGGTGGGGGCCGGATGCAGGCCGGGGATCGATTGGGTCACGCGAACTCTCCTGAAACGTTGGCCCGGCGATCTCCGCCGCCGTGGCGCCTCCCGATGCGTGGCGATCACGCAATGTTTCAGGGGAGATGGCATCCCGGGCGCCGCGAGGTCAACCGCTGCACGTTTCAACCTCCTGCGAGCCGCCCGGCGTCCCCTGACTGCACATTTCCGGTCGCGGGGACGGCCGGAGCGGGATATCGAAGCGCCGTGCAGACCCTCGACCCGCAGACTCGCACCCCGCAAGGGGCCCTCGCCTCTCCCGCCACGGCGCGCAACACGGCGCCGATCCTGGAGGTGCTGAAGGCGCACCTGCCGGCGCGGGGGCGGGTGCTGGAGATCGCCAGCGGCGCCGGGGAGCACGCCGTCGCCTTCGCCGGGGCGTTCGCGGACATCGAGTGGACGCCCAGCGACCCGTCGGACGAGGCCCGGGCCAGCATCGCCGCCTGGTCGGAGGCCGCCGGCC
>JAEZIH010000137.1 GCA_023416055.1 Pseudomonadota bacterium
GCCTTCCACGCCGGGATGGCGATGGGGAAGTTCCACGGCGTGATCAGGCCGAACACCCCGACCGGCTGGCGATAGGTCTGGATCTCCACGCCGGGCCGGACCGAGGCCAGGTTCTGACCGTGCAGGCGCAGGGCCTCGCCGGCGAAATATTTGAGGATGCGGCCGGCCCGGACCGTCTCGCCGATCCCTTCGGCCAGGGTCTTGCCCTCCTCGCGGGACAGCAGCCGGCCCAGCTGCTCGCGGCGCTCCATGATCAGGGTCCCGGCGCGGTCCAGCACGTCGGAACGCACCTCCGGCGAGGCGTCGGCCCAGGCCGGGAAGGCGGCCTTGGCCGCGGCCACGGCGGCGTTCACCTCGTCGACCCCGCCGTCGGGGACGCGGGCGACCAGCTCGCGCGTGTCGGACGGGTTCAGGCTCTCCGAGGGCCGGTCGACCGGAACCGCCTCGCCGTTGATCCAGTGCGACAGTTCGAGCGGTTCGGTCATGGCGGTCCTCGGGCCTGAAGTCTCCGGCGGCGCCGGCGCGACCTAGATAGAGGGCCGCGCGCGCGAGGTCACGAGGGCGTCGAAGGCCGGCTGGACTTCCGCGCGCCCAGAGGGCTGACTGACGTCGAAAGGACGCGCGCCGACGGTCGGCGCGGGCGTCCGGAAGTCGGGGAACAAGACATGAAGCGTGAACTCCTGGCCACGGTCGCCCTGCTGGCGCTCGCCTGTCCCGTCGCCGCCCAGGTCGCCGAGCCGGCCCCGCCCCCGGTCGCCCCGACCGACCATCCCGCGCCCGCGCCCGCGCCCGCGCCGCAGGATGCTTCAGCCAGGACAGAGGACGCGAAGTGGGACGTGCAGAATCCGCCCGGCCCCTCGCGCGACATCAGTATCGACGTCACCCGCGGCACCTGGATGTCGGTCGACGTCAGCCCCGACGGCCGGATGATCGCCTTCGACCTGCTGGGCGACATCTACGTCATGCCGATCGAGGGCGGCGAGGCGCGCGCCATCGCCTCGGGCGTGGCGTGGGACATGCAGCCGAAATGGTCGCCCGACGGCCGGCAGATCGCCTTCACCTCGGACCGCGCGGGCGGCGACAACATCTGGGTGATGGACGCCGACGGCTCCAACCCGGTGCAGATCTCGAAGGAATCCTTCCGCCTGCTGAACCAGCCGGAGTGGACGCCGGACGGCCAGTTCATCGTGGCGCGGAAACACTTCACCTCGTCCCGCTCGCTCGGGGCCGGCGAGCTGTGGATGTACCACCGCACCGGCGGCGGCGGGGTGCAGATGACCGAGCGCCGCACGCCCCAGAAGGACACCGGCGAACCCGCCTTCTCGCCCGACGGCCGCTATCTCTACTTCAGCGACGACGCCACGCCGGGGAACACCTTCGAATACTCGAAAGACGTCAACGGCCAGATCTACATCATCCGCCGGCTGGACCGGGAAACCGGCGAGATCGAGCCCTACATCACCGGGCCCGGCGGCTCGATCCGGCCGACTCCCTCGCCGGACGGCAGGTCGATCGCCTTCATCCGGCGCGTCCGCTACCAGTCGGTGCTGTACGTCATGGACATCGAGTCGGGTCGCGAGACCCCGGTGTTCAGCGGCCTGGACCGCGACTTGCAGGAGACCTGGGCCATCCACGGCGTCTATCCGGCGATCAGCTGGACGCCGGACAACCGCTCGATCGTCTTCTGGGCCGACGGCCGCATCCAGAAGGTCGACGTCGCCTCGCGCGAGGTGTCCGACATTCCCTTCCACGTCGCCGACAGCCGCCGGGTGACCGAGGCGGTGCGCTTCCCCGTCGAGGTCGCCCCCGACACGGTGGACGTGAAGATGATCCGCTGGGCCCGCCCCTCGCCGGACGGCTCGAAGGTGGTGTTCGAGGCCTTGGGCCAGCTGTGGATCCGCGATCTCCCGACCGGTCAGGCCCGCCGCCTGACCCGCCAGACCGACCATTTCGAATTCTATCCCTCCTGGTCTCGGGACGGGCGCTCGATCGTCTACACGACCTGGGACGACGAGGAGCTGGGCACGGTGCGCGTTGTGCCGGCCTCGGGCGGCGCCGGCCGCATCGTGACCCGCCAGCCCGGCCACTACATCGAGCCGACCTTCTCGCCCGACGGCCGGACCGTGGTCTATCGCAAGGTCAGCGACGGCTTCCTGACCACCGGCCTGTGGAGCCGCGAGCCGGGCGTCTATCGCGTTCCCGTCTCGGGCGGAGAGCCGGTCCTGATCACCGACGAAGGATCGCAGCCGCAGTTCGGCGCCGACGGCGACCGCCTGTTCCTGACCGGGCGGGAGGGAGACAGGCGCGCCCTGATCTCGGTCGACCTCGACGGCCATGAAAAGCGCACCCATCTGACCTCGGAATGGGCCGGCGAGTTCGCCGTCTCGCCCGACGGGAACTGGGTGGGCTGGACAGAGCGCTTCAACGCCTATGTCGCCCCCCTGGTCTCCGCCGGCCGGCCGATCAACGTGGCCCCGGACGGCAAGGCCCTGCCGCAGGCCCGCGTCACCCGCGATTCCGGCGAGTGGCTGACGTGGTCGGGCGACTCGCGCCGCCTGCACTGGTCGCAGGGGCCGGAGCTGTTCACCCGCGACCTGAACCGCTCCTTCGCCTTCGTCGAGGGCGCGCCCGAGGAGCTGCCGAAACCCGACGAGCACGGCGTCGACCTGGGCTTCAGCGTCCCGGCCGACAGGCCGCAGGGCCGCATGGCCCTGACCGGGGCGCGGGTCATCACCATGAACGGCGACGAGGTCATCGAGAACGCCACCATCGTGCTGGACGGCAACCGCATCGAGGCCATCGGCCCGACGGCCGCCATGACCCTGCCGGCCGGGACCCCGACCCTCGACATGACCGGCAAGACCATCATGCCGGGACTGGTCGACACCCACTGGCACGGGAGCATGGGTTCGAACGAGCTGATCCCCGAGCAGAGCTGGGTCAACTACGCCTCGCTGGCCTTTGGCGTGACCACCATCCACAACCCGTCCAGCGATACGAGCGAGATCTTCGCTCACAGCCAGATGGCCCGCGCCGGACGCGTGGTGGCGCCGCGCATCTTCTCGACCGGCACCATCCTGTACGGGGCGACCACGGCCTCGACGGCGAAGATCGACAGCCTCGAGGACGCCCTGTCCACCCTGCGCCGCATGCAGGCGGCCGGCGCCTGGAGCGTGAAGAGCTACAACCAGCCTCGCCGCGACCAGCGCCAGCAGATCATCGAGGCGGCCCGGGAGCTGGACATGATGGTCGTCCCCGAGGGCGGCTCCCTCTTCCACCACAACATGACGATGATCATCGACGGCCACACCACGGTCGAGCATTCGATCCCGCTGGCCCGCCTGTACGACGACGTCCACCAAGTGTGGCGCCAGACCAATGTCGCCTACAACCCGACCCTGGTCGTGGCCTACGGCGGCAGCTACGGCGAGAACTACTGGTACCAGGAGAGCGAGGTCTGGAACCACCCGATCCTGACGCAGTACGTGCCACGCCGGATCCTCGACGCCCGCGCCCGCCGGCCGGTCACCGCTCCCGACAACGAGTGGAACCACATGTCCGTGGCCCGCGAGGCGGTGCGGCTGTCCAGGGAGGGTGTCAACGTCCAGATCGGCGCCCACGGCCAGCGCGAAGGTCTTGCCGCGCACTGGGAGCTGTGGAGTCTCGCCCAGGGCGGCATGGAGCCGCTGGAGATCATCCGCGCAGGCACCCTGAATGGCGCCCGGGCCCTGGGCATGGACCGCGACATCGGTTCGCTGGAGCCCGGCAAGCTGGCCGACATGGTGGTTCTGGACGCCAACCCTCTGGAGAACATTCGCAACACCACGTCGATCGCCTACACGGTGATCAACGGGCGGGTCTACGACTCCGGCATGAACGAGATCGCCCCGCGCCAGCGGCCTCGGGCGCCGTTCTGGTTCGTGGAGGCCGGCGGCGAGGTCTGGGGCGCGGCTGCGGCCGAGGCGGAAGCGCACGGGCACGGCCACGACTGACCCGTCAGGCGGGGCGTCAGGAACGATCAGCCCCCCTGCCCGGCCATCCGGCCTAGAGCGAAGGCGTCGGCGTTGTCATTCGGCGCCGGCGCCGTATCGTGACCGGAGGCTGGCTTGGACGGTGAGATGAGGACGACACAGGACGACCCGTTCGCCCAGTTGCGCGACGTCTTCGCCGGGCGCCGGGCCCTGCTGCTGGAGGACGATCCGGCGCTGTCCGAGCACGTCGCCGAACGACTGACAGCCGCGGGCTTCGAGGCGGTGGACCGCTTCGCGGCCGGCGAGGCCGCGCTCGAGGCCGCAGGTCGCAGCCCCTACGACATCCTCATCCTCGACCGGCTGACCGCCGGCATGGACGGTCTGGAGATGCTGAAGCGGCTGCGGGCCGGCGGCGGGGCTGCGGCCGATGCTCCGGCCCTGATGCTGACCGCTCTCGGCGGCGAACGGCAGAAGGTCGAAGGGCTGCTGGGCGGCGCCGACGACTACCTGGCCAAGCCGGTCGGAGACGAGGAGCTGCTGGCGCGCATCGCCGCCCAGCTGCGTCGGGCCGCGCGGCGGGCCAGACCGGCCGGCGCCGAACTGGTCAACGGCCCCTTCCGCCTGTCGCCGGGGGCCCGCACGCTGAAGATGGACCTGCCGGACGGAGGCAGCCGGCTGATCGAGCTGTCGCCGCTGGAGTTCGCCATCGTCGCCGAACTGATGGCCGCGCGCGGCCAGCCGGTGACCAAGACCATGCTGTGGGACCGCTGCTGGGTGGAGTGGAAATTCCTCCCGGACAATTTCGTGAACGTCATCGACGCCCGCATCAGCGCCCTGCGCCGGCGGCTGAAGGAGCAGACGCCCGAACTGGGCGAGGAGCTGCACCCGCTGATCGTTTCCGCGCGCAGCCAGAGCCTGGTGTTCCGCGACCTGTCGGCGGCGGGCTGACGACATGAGCCTGACCGGCTGGACGGCGCGGCGCAGCTCGGCCCAGCTGGCCGCCGCCATGGGCGTGCTGGCGGCGCTGGCGCTGTCGGGATCGCTGCTGGTCACCGGCGCCGCCGTGCGCATGGACCAGCGCGAGAAGGCGGCGCTCGCCGCGCTCGACGACTACGGGGCCATGGTCTCCAAGCTGGGATCCGAGGCCAGCCTCTCGGCCGACCAGCTGACCGAGGCCGACGCGACCTGGCTGTCGGCCTGGCTGAGCGCCTTCCAGGACGGTCCGGGACGGCAGGCCCGCACCCTCGAGGAGACCTGCCGGACGGGGCGCGGCGGCGCCGGGGTCCGCTACATCCGCGGGCCGGTGGGCAAGCCGGCGGGACTGGCCGCGCTGGAGACCGCCCGCGGCGAGCGCATCGCCCGCCTGGGAGACGACGTCCACGCCGTGCGGCTGGCGAGGGGCCAGCTGTGCCCCTCCCGCGCCGTCGAGGTGGTGGTGGTGCGGCGCAGCTTCGGCGCCCTGGACATCGCCGTCGGCCGGGTGGTCGACCGGTCGGGCGCGGCCTGGGGATGGGCCGCGGGGGCGGTGATCGGCGCGGGCCTGCTGCTGCTTGTCATCGGCCTCGCCGCCGCCGCCGTGGCGCGCCGCCGGCTCACCGCGGCGGTGGCGGAAGTCAGCCGGGCATTGGACCGCGCGGCGGTGGGCGACTTCTCGCTGCGGGCGCCCGAGACGGCGGTGGCCGCCGAACTGACCGAGCTGACCGGCCAGGTGAACCGGACGCTGGATCGCCTGGACGAACTTCTCAGCTGGCTGCGCGACTCGGCCGACCAGCTGGCGCACGACTTCCGCACCCCCCTGGCCCGGGCCTCGGTGCGGCTGGAGCGGCTGCGCGACACGGCGACGACTCCCGAGGCGCGCCGGCTGGTCGACGAGGCGCGCGACGATCTGGCCCGCATCTCCCGCTCGATGAACGAGGCCATGGCGCTGCGCGACGGCGAGGCGTGGGTGTTCGAGAGCGTCCGGCTGGACGAGCTCGCGGCGCAGGCCGCCGAGCTGTACCAGCCGCTGGCCGAGGAGCGCGGCGTCGACATCCGCGTGGAGGGCGAGGCGGCCTCGGTGCTTGGCGTGCGGTCCCTGCTGCAGCGGGCGGTGACCAATCTGGTCGACAACGCCGTCAAATTCTCGCCCGACGGCGGAGTGGTGACCGTCGCCGCCGGACTGCGCGAAGGCCGGCCGGTGCTGGTCGTCTCCGACCAGGGGCCGGGTTTCGACGCCCCGGTTCCGTCACCCGGCGCCGACCGCGAGAGCCATGGCATGGGCCTCGCCTTCGTCCGCGCGATACTCAAACGACACGGCGGGTCGCTGACGGTTGATGACGGGCGCCCCGGGGCTGTCGTCACGGCGCTTTTCTCGCGCTAGGCTCCGACCGACCTCAGGGGGATTGGCGATGCGGCGTTTCACCAACCGGGCCCACGGCCTGTCGATTCTGGCCCTGGCGATGGCCGTCCCGCTGCTGGGCGCCACTGACGCCCTCGCCCAGACGCCGCAGGGGCCCATCCCGTACGACGCGCGACGCGGCGTCTTCACCTTCGCGGGCGGCCTCGAGCAGGCCCTGCCCGCCGTGGTGCAGGTCACCACGCTCGGACAGTCCGAGGGCCCCAGCTCCAGCGGCAACGAACCGCGCCCCATCTCCAGCGGATCGGGGGCCATCATCGACGCCCGCGAGGGGATCGTCGTCACCAACAACCACGTCGTCGAGGGCGGGCGGAAATTCACCGTCGATCTGACCGACGGCCGCATCTTCGACGCGGTGCTGGTTGGGGCGGACAAGGCCACCGACCTGGCCGTGCTGCGCATCGACGGCGGCGAGCGGTCGATGAACCTGTCGGAGATCGAGGTCGTCGATTCCGACCAGCTGCGCACCGGCGACCTGGCCTTCGCGGTCGGCTACCCGCTGGGCCTCGACCAGACCCTGACCATGGGCGTGGTCTCTGGTCTCGGCCGCTCGGGCATGGGCGACCGGATCGAGGACTATATCCAGACCGACGCGGCGGTGAACTCGGGCAATTCGGGGGGACCGCTGCTGGACAGCCGCGGGCGGCTGATCGGCATCAACACCTCCATCCTGTCGGGTGGCGGCGGCGGCAATGACGGCATCGCCTTCGCCGTGCCCAGCCGCATCCTGATGTACGTGGTCGGGCGGCTGCGCGCCGAGGGCGAGGTGCGCCGCGGTTCGACCGGGGCCATCCTCGGCTCTCTCAACGCCCGCCGGTCGCGCGACCTCGGCCTCGGCATCGTGCGCGGGGCCGTGATCGAGAACGTCGCGCCGGGCTCGTCCGCCGAGGCGGCGGGCCTGCGGAGCGGCGACGTGGTCACCCGCATCCAGAACCGGCCCGTGTCCAACGCCGGGACGGTGGCGGCGTCCATCGGCATCGCCGAGCCGGGCTCGCGGGTCGAGGTGGTCTATCTGCGCGACGGCCGCGAGGGCCGCGCCACCCTGACGGTCGAGCCCCAGACGGAGCGCACGGTGATCCTCGGGGCTGCGATGGTGGCCGCCCGCGGCCTCAGCGCCCGGGCGGCGGCCGACGGCCTGCAGGTCTTCGCCATCGAGGGCGGTTCTCCGGCGGCCGGTGCGGGTCTCGAGGCGGGCGACATGATCCGGCTGGTCGATGACACGCCGGTGGCCGGTCTGGACTCGCTGGCCGCGGCGCTCCAGGGCGACGGCCAACGCATCCTGTCGGTCACCCGCGGCGGCGACCCGGTCGAGGTCGTCCTGCCCTGAGGCCTGCCGACTGACGCCGGACGGCAAAACGCCCGCCTGGTCGGAGGGGGAGGGTGACCGGGCGGGCGTCTCGCTTGGAGGAAGCATCGACCCGCCGGAGCCCTTTGCTGGAGTGATCCAGGGGGGCTGGGGGGGCTGTTCAGGATCCGGGATCGCTCCGGGCCCCGACAGGCCGATGGCTCAGGTGTCGCCTCCCAAGGGGGCGGCCGATGGGCGGAACAGCGGCGATTTCGTGTTCCGGGCGATTTCTTCGGCGAGTGACGTTCGGAGCGCGGCGGTCAGCCGGCGGGGCTGGCGTTTCCTACGCATGCGCCTACCATCCGCGATATGAGCGACGCCGCCGACTTGCAGGCCGCCTCCGGTCCGGTCTTCTTCGACCGGCGCGAGCTGGACCTGATCCTGAGGGTCTACGGACGGATGGTGGCGGCGGGCGAGTGGCGGGACTACGCCATGGCCGGCCACAAGGAGGTGGCCGAGTTCGCCGTCTTCCGCAGATCGGGCGACGCCCCCGTCTACCGCATCGAGAAGCGCCCCGCCCTGCGGCTGCGACAGGGCCAGTGGGCGGTGATCGGCGAAGGCGGCGTAGTGCTGCGCCGCGGGCGCGAGCTGGCCCAGGTCCTGCGCGTCTTCGACAGCCGCCGCTTCACCGTCGTGGAATAGAAAAAGGCCCGGATCGCTCCGGGCCTTCTCCGTTGGTTTCCAGCCAGTCCTAGTTCCGGTTGCCGCCGAAGATGCGCAGCAGGAAGAGGAACAGGTTGATGAAGTTGATGAACAGGCTCAGCGCGCCGTAGCTGGTGGCCACGCCGAGGGCGTTCCGGTCGCCGCCGAGGGCGTAGTAGGTCATCTTCAGCCGCTGGGTGTCGAAGGCGATCAGGCCAGAGAACAGCAGCACGCCGGCGAAGGTGATGACCCAGTACAGGCCGCTCGAGGCCAGGAACATGTTCACCACCGAGGCGATGATCAGGCCGATGACGCCCATGATCAGGAAGGTCCCGATCGGACCCAGGTCCCGCTTGGTGGTGTAGCCGTAGAGGCTCAGCCCGCCGAAGGCCGCGGCCGTGATCAGGAAGGTCGAGACCACGCTGCCGGCCGTGTAGAGCAGGAAGATCCAGCCGAGCGAGGCGCCCATGGTCGCCACCACGGCCCAGTACAGCAGGCTGGTCCCGCCGGCCGTCGGGTTCTTCATGAAGAACATCGAGCCGAAGATCAGCACCAGCGGGGCGAACTGCACCGCCATGCCGAGGAGGGTCATGCTGATACCCTGCGGGGTCTGGACGTACAGCAGTTGCTGCACGGCCGGCACGTTGCCGACCACCCAGGCGAGCGCCGCGGCCACGACCAGGCCGATGGCCAGCTTGTTGTAGACGCCCAGCATGAAGGTCCGCAGGCCGGCGTCCACCGACATGTCGGCGGACTGCGGAAGCGGCCGGGCGTAGCCGTTGTTGAAGTCGCTCATCGCGAGTTCGATCTCCTTGTTCGCCGGGGGTCCTCCCCCGGACTCTCCGGTCGAATATCGGGGCCGTACGGCGGGGGTGCAAGGAAAACCGCACTTGGGCGGTCGGGTTTCAGCCGCTACGAACGGTCGCATGATCCGCCTGTTCACCGCCCTTTCGCTGCCCGACGACGTCGCCGACGTGCTCGAGCGGCGTCAGTCCGGCCTGCCCGGCGCCAACTGGCGGTCGCGCGACCAGTTGCACGTGACCCTGGCCTTCTATGGCGAGATCGAGGAGCGCCGCGCCGACGACCTCGCCGCCGAACTGAGCCGCGCGGCCACGGGCGGCGCCTTCGAGATCGTGCTGCAGGGCGTCGGGGCCTTCGGCGACAACCACCGCAGCCACACCCTGTGGGCCGGGGTGGAGGCCAATGAACGGCTGTCGGTGCTGGCCGGACGCTGCCGCGCTGCGGGCGAGCGGGCGGGAGTCGCCATGGAGCGGCGCGAGTACCGCCCGCACGTCACCCTCGCCTACCTCAGGCCCCAGACCAATCCCGACCGCATCGGCGCCTGGATCGCCGGCCACAACCTGCTGCGTTCCCCGCCCATCCGGGTGGACCGCTTCGGCCTGTGGTCCAGCGTCCTGACCCACGACGGCAGCCACTACCAGCTGGAGCAGGAGTATCTGCTTTGACCGCACCCGTGATCGAAACCGCCCGCCTGACCCTGCGCCCGCCGGCGATGGAGGACTTCCCCCGCTGGGCCGAGATGATGGCGGATCCGGAAGCTTCGAAATTCATCGGCGGTCCCATGCCGCCCGAGTCCGCCTGGCGCGGCTTCATGACCATGGCGGGGGCCTGGAGCCTGACCGGGGTGGGCATGTTCTCCCTGATCGAGCGCGACAGCCGCCGCTGGCTGGGACGGATCGGCCCGTGGACCCCTCTGGGCTGGCCGGGAACCGAGGTCGGCTGGGGCCTGCACATGGACGCCCAGGGCAAGGGCTATGGCGTGGAGGCGGCGACCGCCGCGATCGACTACGCCTTTGACGTGCTCGGCTGGACCGAGGTGATCCACTGCATCGACCCGGACAACACCCCGTCGCAGCGACTGGCCGAGCGCCTGGGATCCCGCAACCTGGGGCCCACCCGGCTGCCGCCGCCGTTCGACGGCATGCCCGTCGACCGCTGGGGTCAGACGCGTGAGGAGTGGCGGTCGCGGCCCCGCGCCTGAGGGAACCTCCGCGGCCCGTTCGCGCGTTCAACGCCCAAGCTTTGCCCGCGCCTCGCCATCGGCTAGGCAGGAGGCAGGCATGACGAGGGATGAGCGGATGCGCGTACTGGTTCTGGGCGGCGACGGATTCTGCGGCTGGCCCACGGCGTTGCACCTCTCGGCGCGCGGCTGGGACGTGCTGGTGGTCGACAACCTCAGCCGCCGCAACATCGACAATGAGCTCGAGGTCCAGTCGCTGACCCCGATCCGCACCATGGGCGAGCGCATCGCCGCCTGGCGGGAGGTGTCGGGCCGCACCATCGAGTTCGTCAACATGACGGTCGGCAAGGAGTTCGACCGCCTCGTCTCGCTGATCCGCGAGTGGCGGCCGGACAGCATCGTCCACTTCGCCGAGCAGCGCGCCGCGCCCTATTCGATGAAGACGGCCCGGCACAAGCTGTACACCGTCGACAACAACCTGAACGCCACCAACCACCTGCTGGCGGCCATGGTCGAGAGCGGGCTGGACGTCCACCTCGCCCACCTCGGCACCATGGGGGTCTACGGCTACACCACCGCCGGCCTGCGCATTCCCGAGGGCTATCTGAAGGTCACCGTCGACACCGACCACGGGCCGACCGAGCAGGAGATCCTGTTCCCGCCGAACCCGGGCTCGATCTACCACATGACCAAGACGCAGGACGCCCTGCTGTTCCAGTTCTACGCCCGCAACGACGGACTGCGGATCACCGACCTGCACCAGGGCATCGTCTGGGGCACCCAGACCGAGGAAACCCGCCAGGACGAGCGCCTGATCAACCGCTTCGACTACGACGGCGACTACGGCACCGTGCTGAACCGCTTCCTCATGCAGGCGGCGGTCGGCTATCCGCTGACCGTGCACGGCACCGGCGGCCAGACCCGCGCCTTCATCCACATCCAGGACACGGTGCGCTGCGTCGAACTGGCCCTGAAGAACCCTCCCAAGGCCGGGGAGCGCGTCAAGATTCTCAACCAGATGACCGAGAGCCGCCGGGTGCGCGACCTCGCCTCGATGATCTCGGAGATGACCGGGGCCGAGGTCCACAACGTGCCTAACCCGCGCCAGGAAGCCGACGAGAACGAGTTGGTCGTGGCCAATGACCAGTTTCGCGACCTCGGCCTGAACCCGATCACACTCGAGCAGGGGCTGCTCGACGAGGTCACCGACATCGCCCGCCGCTACGCCCACCGGGCCGACCTCAGCAAGGTGCCGTGCGTGTCCAGCTGGAACAGCAAGCGGGCCGAGGCCCTGAAGGACGAGGCGGTTGTCGTCGCCGCCTCCCCCGCCCAGGCCCGCTCGGCCTGATCGGGACCGGCGTGGATCAAGACCTCAGGCTTCTGGTTTTCGGCGGCGGCTGGCTGGGCCAGGCC